>JBGPGQ010000068.1:0-11548 GCA_041483995.1 Bacteroidota bacterium | reverse complement strand
TATTCCTTTTGCTCGGCTTTCTCCCCTGACTGCTCTTCAAGTGATGACGGTACTCAATTGCATGCTGCTGTTGGCGTCTCTCCTTATCCTATCGCGCTGTGTTCAAACACGTCTTACAGAATCAGCATTCATTGCTTTCATCTCAGGGATAGGGCTAATCAATTGCTTCAGGTTTGGGCAGATGTACATTGCAGTTTCATTTTCCATCATCCTCGGGTATTATTTTTTTCTTGAGAAGAAACCAATCCTGGCAGGAATAAGCCTGGGCTTGCTTTCGCCAGTGAAGTATTTCCCGATCATCTTTGTCTTGTATTTTGTTTTCAAAAAAGAATGGCGTCTCGTCTTTGCGGCAATACTTACGATTGCCATTATCTCTGTAGTCAGTGTATGTATTTTGGGGTGGGATGTTCATAAAGAGTTTCTGCTCTCCATTCTGGGGAGTCATCTCCTGTCAAATCGGACCCTACAAGATCCATTCTCTTCCACGTATCAATCGTTCGATAGCCTCCTGCGACGATTATTGGTATCACATCCGGATCTCAACCCACATCCCATTCTCGATTCCCAAATAAGCTATCAAGTGTTGAAGTGGATGGCGATCGTTGGTATTCTTATGGTATCAATCCGAGTTCTTGCTGTCATCCAACGAAGCAAATACGAACGTTTCAAAGTCGCAACTTCATGCTCAATTCTTGGAATCGTTGGATTGTTGATAGCTCCTGCGACAGCAACGTATCATTACGTTCTCCTCTGGCTTCCAGTGGCTTTACTGCTCGATTATTTTCTAAAGACTGAACAACCAAAACCTATCTGGAACATACTGACATTATACACACTCATTGGCTTTATACCGTACAGCTTTTTCCATCAGTTTGATGGTCAAGGACTGTTCACTCTTCTTGCGTATCCACGCCTCTTTCTTATGTGCGTATTATTTACCGTGTCATTGCGATCTCTTAGGAATGTTGAGGGAGCCACTCTTGCAAATCAGTAGCATATAGTTATCTTTGATATCACCATGAATTTTTCCCAGCAAACAGGTTTCCTTGTTTTTCGAATTGCATTGCCACTTCTTGTCTTCACGATCCAATATGTCCTATTCAGGCGTGCAAGAAAATGGTGCAAGGAAAGATTTCCAAACAAACTATGGGTCTTCCGGACAACAATTGTCCTGTTCATTGTTTTCAATGTTGCCTTCCTGTTTGCCTCGCTTCTGCGGCCGCGCCTTGCTCAACTTCCGGAATGGGTCCTTTATGTGGGCCCCTACCCTTTTTTCATCTGGCATGGTGCAACATTTTTTGTAGGGCTAGTGGTTCTCATTTTGAGCCTGATCAAGCTCCCTTTCTGGATAGGACTATGGGTTTCCCGCAGAATCCCTGCCTCCAGAGAAAAACTTCAGAAGGTTCAGGCGACAACTTCATTTCAGGAATTTGATACATCACGTCGTATTTTTCTCAGGCGCAGCATGTACGGCTTGTCGGCAATATCATTTGCCGGAAGCTCGTATGGTGTGTTGCTCGGGAAGACCTCCCACGAACTTACGACAGCAGAGTTTGCTATCCCCAATCTTCATCCAGACCTCGACGGCTTCACCATCGGGTTGATCAGCGATGTGCATTCCAGCGCATTTATGACGAAGCGGGAAATGGATGAATACGTCGTACTTGTAAATTCAATGCAAACAGATCTGATCGTTGTGCCTGGTGATTTTGTCAATAGTTTTGTGGAGGAAGTGTACCCCTTCGCTGAATCATTCAGTGCCTTAAAAGCACCATGCGGTGTGTATGGGGTGATGGGCAATCACGATTTTTATACAAACGATCCTGAGCAAGTTGCAAAGGAAGTGAATGATTGCGGAGTCAATCTACTTCGGAATGACAAAGTCACAATCGAAAAGAATTCGGGGCGCTTCTACCTTGTTGGGGTCGATGATGTCGGTCGCTCTACGCAAGCTGAAGCCAAAATTGATATTGCCCTGGGTTCTGCCCTTCCAGCAATACCACGCATTCTCTTGTGTCATCGACCTTACTTCCTACCTCAAGCTGCCGAACGGAATATCGACTTGATGTTGAGCGGTCACACACATGGGGGACAGATTGTTCTGGGGCGTTTCGGAGATACGGTAATTGCGCCTGCCTCAATCGCATCCAGGTACATATGGGGAAAATACAAAATCGCAGATACGCACATGTATGTTTCCAGAGGTATCGGGACAGTTGGGCTTCCCATCAGGATCAACTGCCCACCGGAAATCACAAAAATCACACTCAAGAGGGAATCTCCCGCGACATGAATGATTTCGTGAACCTGCTTTGGGCTGCGCATTGGTCTGAATAGGAATATGTCTGCGATTGTATTATATTTTACATCACCCTTCAGAGTGTAAGATCAAATAATATGTTGTTATTCCCACAGTCCGTGATATGATAGCTCTCATTAATCCACAGGCAACACGTTGGAGGTATCGTATCCCATTGTCCGTGCTTTCAATTGGAGCATCACTGGAAGGACGCTATGACTACGAGATCATTGATGGCAATATCGACCGTCATATTTTTTCAACCCTGCCCAAACTAATTGAGGAAAAGAATTTAAAGTACGTCGGGTTTACCGTGATGCCCGGCCCCCAGCTCAAACAGTCCATTTTGCTTTCGAAACTAATTCGCGAACGTTTCCCTAATGTGAAGATTATCTGGGGCGGCTACTTCCCTTCGCTTCATTCGAATATAGTTCTTCGTTCAGGATATGTTGATTTTGTTATCCGGGACCAGGGTGATTTTGCATTTCGCAAATTGGTCGATGCCCTAGAAACCGGAGGATCCGTCTCATCCATCTACGGGCTATCGCACATCAATGACACGATTGTGCATAACGAAAAGCAAGGATTGGTTGACCCTAATGAACTCCCTGCGTTACCTTACCATAAGGTCAATATCCCTGACTACATCGGAAGGACGTATGTTGGTACACGAACCATCAACTACCATTCAAGCGTGGGATGCCCGTTTCTCTGCGGCTTTTGTGCTGTGGCCGCAGTCTACAAAGCTCGCTGGCTGGGATTGAAGCCCGAGCGGATCGCGGCTGATCTATTGTGGTTCAAGAAAGAATATGGGGTAAACGCCGTTGAATTCCACGATAATAACTTCTTCACTTCTGAAAAACGGACCAAGGAATTTGCTGAACGAATTGATGGGGAAGGAATTACTTGGTGGGGCGAGGCCCGTCCCGATACGATGCTCAACTATAGCAACGCTACCTGGCGGATTATGCAACGCGCGGGTTGCAAGATGATTTTTTTTGGCGCAGAGTCCAGCTCACAAAACGTCCTGAACCTGATGGATAAGGGTGGAACGCAAACACCCGACACCGTGCTCGAACTCGCTGATCGGATGCGTGAATACCGAATCGTTCCAGAGTTCTCTTTCGTTCTTGGAAGCCCGACTGATTCTGTCGAGACTGACCTTGAGAAGGATATTCTTTTTATCAAAAAAATCAAGGAGATAAACCCGGTTAGTGAAATCATAATTTATGTATATTCTCCGGTTCATTTTGAAGAGGCCGACTTATACCATAGTGCGCAAACCCACGGGTTTGCATACCCGACGACACTTGATGAATGGCTGCTCCCCGAATGGCAGTTACATGATCTGCGCAAGAACCCGGTCACCCCATGGTTAACCCCCAGAGTGGTTTCACGAATTAAGGATTTTGAGAGAGTGCTTCATGCACGCTACCCCACGAACGCAGACCTGAGGCTGAAAGAGGCTCAGCGAACAATCCTCAGACTGCTTGGCACGTGGCGATACAAGCTCTCCATTTACTTCGCCCCATATGAAATTGCCGCAGCTCAACGACTGTTTCGATATCGACAACCCGAAATCGAGGGGTTCTGAGTGGTCAACAAATATTGGATGTATGACCTCGAATTGACCTTGTTCACCGAAGCCGCAACCCTCGCATGGACGACGTAGCAGCCTCAAACTTCGATCCTCCCTCGTATCCCAAGCTACTGCGAAAAGGATATTCGACGCTTGCATTCAATCTCTATGCAAAACCCAGAATCACCAAAACTGATACTTTGATGCTGGATGGGTTTTTACTTCATGTTCCCCCCACAGTATTTCATCCAAAGTTGTACCACACAAGCCGGTATCTTGCACATCATGTCCAAAAGATGAATCTGGATGGGAGGCGTGTGCTGGAAGTAGGTTGTGGCTCCGGTTTTATCTCACTTGTTGCGGCTGCAAAGGGAGCCTCTGTTACTGCATTTGATATCAATGAAGCTGCCGTCACAGCAACCAAGAAAAATGCTGAACGAAACGCATTGAGTGACCGGATCACCGTTTTGCAATCAGATCTCTTTGAACAATTCACTCAAAGCTCGCGACTGTTCGATTATATCTTCATCAATCCACCGTTCTACGATGGAGAACCGTTGCACATAGGAGAGCATGCCTGGAAAGGCGGCGAACAGAACTCTTTTATCCGTCGGTTTGCATCCTCTGCTGGCAGATTTCTTTCGGACAGTGGATGTATCATTGCAGTTCTTTCAACAGACACTGATATGCGAGCTGTACTCTCAGTATTTCAGCAGAACATGTTTGCCATGGATATTCTCGCCCGTAAGCGGCTTTGGTTTGAGACGCTTTTTATTCTGAGATTTGTTCCGATACAACTTTCGCCGAGCGCCGCATGAACTTCAAGGCGTTCATGAATACCGTAACATCTCATGCACGCGCCCTTCCTATCGTCATTCTCTACGTAACGGAGGGTTGCAACCTCAAGTGTATTACCTGCTCATACCGCCAACCTGCTCCCAATGAACTCACACTTGACGAGATCAAGCAGCTTGCTCAGTCACTAGTCCATTTTGGATTAAGACACATCGTTTTCTCAGGTGGCGAGCCTTTGCTTCGGAGAGACTTCCCACAAATATGCCGTGTCTTCAAAGCACTAGGCGTCAAGCAAACACTGCTCACCAACGGGGTGTTGTTAGAAAAGCGTCTCAACGAATTAGGGGGATTGTTTACAGAAATTATTGTATCCATCGATGGTCCTGATGAGCAGACACACAACGCAATACGCGGAATTCCTTCCTTCAATCAAATAGTAAAGGGCGTACGGTCTGCCACTCAAAGCAAGGATTGTGGACAGATCTCAATTCGGACTGTGGTTCAAAAGAAAAACTTCTGTCGCATGATGGACATGGTTGAGTTCGCCAAGTCTCTGAATGTCAATCGTATTTCCTTCCTCGCTGCCGATGTTCTTTCCGAAAGCTTCGGCCGCGACACATCCGGCTCTATAGCAGCGAACGACGCCATCGTGCTCAGTGAGGATGAGGCGGTAGAATTCAGGCGTATCGTTGAGGAAACAATACTGAAGTATAAAGATGACATCGATGCCCGCTTCATTTCCGAATCATCACAAAAACTCCTCCATCTCGTCCAATACTTTGAGGCTTTGCTAGGAACAGCAAGCTTTCCGAAGAACCATTGCAATGCCCCAATGATGTCCGCTGTTATCACTTCCACCGGGAACGTGCAGCCGTGTTATTTCCTTCCAGAATACGGCAACATCCGTGAGATTCCTTTGACTGCGTTGGCAAACAATCCTCACATCACGACTGTCCGAGACGACGTGAGAGACTACAAACTTGAACGTTGCCAGACCTGTGTGTGCACACTGCATGTACAACCTCACATGGCGCTGTTTGGTAAATTCTAACCTGAAAGTGAAGCCACCCTTTCCATTCCTTCCTTGCATTTGAAGCATGCTTTGAATATATTTTTCAAAATTGATAAATCAATCCCGCATGAAATATAACTCTCTTTCGAAGCGCGCTTTGTCTGCTAGAAAATTCTCGCATTCCCCTTACTCTCATTTCCGTGTTGGCGCTGCAGTCTTGACCGCAACGGGCAAGGTCTTCACAGGGTGCAATATTGAAAACAGCTCTTATGGCTTGACAATGTGTGCCGAGAGAACAGCACTGTTTAAGGCGATATCTGAAGGTTACAAAAAATTTACAGCCATAGCGATCGCCTCAGATGAAAACGGCTTCACCCCTCCGTGCGGCGCCTGCCGACAGGTAATTATTGACCTTGCCGGCAATATTGATGTTATCCTCACAAAGAAGAACGGGAAGACCAAAGTTCTCACAATGAAAGAGCTTCTTCCGCATGCATTCACTCAAAGAAATTTAGACCGTTTGAAATAGCCCCCAAATGAGCACACCAACAATTCATGACTCACCCAAGAATGTCGGCTGGATCGAGGTCATCGCCGGCTGCATGTTCAGTGGAAAGACCGAGGAACTGATTCGTCGGATACGCCGGGCCCAAATTGCCAAACAGGAAGTGGCGATTTTCAAACCAAAGATTGATAACAGGTACAGTTCGGATCACATAGTCTCACACAGCGAAGCGAGGCTGCTTTCTTCCGTTGTGGAGCGATCGAGTGAGATTCCAGAACTAGCCAAAGATGCACAAGTCATTGGAATTGATGAGGGGCAGTTCTTCGATATGGGGATAGTTGATATTGTGGAACGTCTCGCAAATCAGGGGAAAAGAGTGATAGTTGCCGGCCTGGATCAGGATTATCGCGGTAAGCCTTTCGATCCCATGCCACAACTCCTTGCCGTTGCGGAGTATATCACCAAGACTCTTGCAATTTGTGTTGTCTGCGGTAATCCGGCTGACCGAACCCAACGCACGACAGCCTCAAGCGAGCGCGTGTTGGTTGGTGCCAAGGATTCATACGAGGCACGATGTAGACGGTGCTTTGAGCCTCCTAAACAGTAATCAACCATACATCACCTGATGAATTTTCCTGCAATCCTCAACGGACTCTTTGGTATAGCTCTTGTTGTAGTTCTTGCCTACCTCTTCTCAACTAACAAAAAGAAAATCAATTGGAGACTTGTCCTTACGGGGATAGTTCTTCAATTCGGCTTTGCTTTCCTTGTACTAAAGACATCAGTAGGTAGAGATATTTTCGATTTTGTTAGCAAGCTGTTTGTCAAACTTTTCAGTTTTGCGAGCGATGGTGCGCAATTTGTATTTGGTTCACTTGCAATCTCCCCCGGAACTTCAGGAAGCTTGGGATTCATCTTTGCATTCCAGGTCTTGCCCACAATCATCTTTTTCGCATCGTTCATGGCGATATGCTATCACGTCGGCGTAATGCAACGGATAGTTCAGGGTATTGCATGGGTGATGTTGCGCTTAATGAAAACAAGTGGTGCGGAATCGCTGAGTGTTGCTGCCAATACCTTTATTGGGCAAACGGAAGCCCCACTTGTCATACGCCCGTACCTTCCGTCGTTGACACAATCGGAGCTGCTCACAATCATGGTAAGCGGAATGGCACATATTGCAGGTGGTGTACTTGCTGCATACATGCAGATGCTTGGCGCAGCATATGCAAAATCTCAGGGAATTGCCGTTGATGCATCCCAGGTGTACTTTGCCGGACATCTTCTCGCCGCAAGCATTATGGCAGCACCCGCAACGATGCTTGTGGCAAAAATGTTGGTCCCCGAAGTTGAGGAACCAATGACGATGGGGACAGTAAAAGTAAAGATCGAAAAGGCATACTCAAACATCATTGAGGCCGCTGCTGCCGGTGCCGGAGATGGTCTTCGCCTAGCCCTAAATGTTGCGGGGATGTTGTTAGCATTCATTGCACTAATTGCCCTTATCAATGCACTGTTGGCAGGAGTCGGCGACGTCACGGGATTGAATAGCATCTGCCAGGCCCAATTCGGGAAGCCACTCTCCCTCGAGCTATTCTTCGGGATGATTTTTCAGTTTATTGCTGTAGCAATCGGTGTTCCATGGAAAGATGCCCTCAACGTTGGCAGCCTGATGGGAATCAAACTCGTGCTAAACGAGTTTGTGGCTTACCTAAGAATGGCAGATCTCATTTCAACGAACCAGCTTTCACCCAGAGCAATTGTCATCGCAACCTATGCATTGTGCGGCTTTGCTAACTTTTCGTCAATAGCTATTCAGATTGGTGGCATAAGCCCGCTGGCTGAAAACCGACGGGGCGACATTGCAAAACTTGGTTTGAAAGCTGTCCTAGGCGGAACGATTGCGACATGGATGACGGCCTCTATTGCCGGACTTCTGACAAATTAATTCACAAACAAGAAGGAATCCATGAATACCACTGACAAGAAATACAAGTGGTTTGTGTTGGGAGACCTCAATGGTTTCTTCGGATTGATGTTTGACAACCTTACTGTCCTTTCATTTCTTGCCGGTATTCTGATCTTCGTATTCAAATTCCCTGCCGATATTATCTACACACGGATGTTTCCCGGAACTGCCTTTGGCGTGCTCTTCGGCGACATTGTCTATACGTGGATGGCGTTCAGACTCGCGCGGAAAACCGGACGCAATGTTACGGCCATGCCACTTGGTCTTGATACACCATCAACGATAGGAATTGCTCTTGTCGTTCTCGGGCCTGCATTTCTTAGCTTGAAAGCCTCTGGAATGCCTGAGCGAGAAGCCGCCATGATGACATGGTACATCGGCATGGCAACAATGGTGATGATTGGGGTTCTCAAAGTAATATTCTCCTTCCTGGGACAATGGATACAGAAAGTAGTACCCCAGGCCGGTCTATTGGGTTCGCTTGCTGGAATCGGTCTTGCTCTTATTGGATTCATTCCTCTTGTTGATATTTTCGGAATGCCACTTGTGGGCCTCGTCGCATTGGGACTTGTGTTCTATACCCTTATTGCCGGTATAAAACTTCCCAAAAACATTCCTGGCGTTTTCGCATCGGTTTTTCTAGGCACAGTTCTTTATTACTTGTTAGGACCAACCGGTTTGGTGGGAGGAACATTTGCCGGAGCTCCAGCCATGGAATTTCATTTTGGTCTCCCAATTCCGACTCTATCATTCCTTGATGGCCTCGTACCTGCATTGAAGTACCTTCCCATAGCAATCCCATTTGGCATTCTTACTGTCGTCGGTGGCATCAATGTTACTGAGAGTGCAAGGGTAGCGGGAGATGATTATAACACAAGAGATATTCTGTTGACTGAAGCAGTCGCGACTTTAGTTGCAGGCGTTTGTGGGGGCGTTGCCCAGTCGACTCCATACATCGGGCAGCCCGCGTACAAACGAATGGGGTCGCGTGCAGGCTATACACTATTAACCGGCATCTTTATAGGCCTTGGTGGTATCTTCGGATATGT
Source organism: Bacteroidota bacterium (assembly GCA_041483995.1). GTDB lineage: Bacteria > Bacteroidota > Ignavibacteria > UBA10030 > UBA6906 > JBGPGQ01. Next base: position 2,340 of record JBGPGQ010000068.1, on the reverse strand, counting down.
ATCATTCATCGTTGAGTTGATCCCACGCGCGGTACTTGCCCCTATCCTGATCTTTGTTGCCATGGATATCGTGATGCAATCGTTCCAGGCATGTCCCCCACGACATTCGTGGGCAGTTGCATTCGCGTTTTTTCCCACCGTTGCGAGATTATTGGCCATCAAGCTTGGGAACCCTGATTTTGTGCCAATCGAGAACTTCCAACGGCTCATGAATGCCGGAGGCAAGTCACTACCTGAACTCTTGGTGACCATCGCCCTCGGAAACGGCTTCATAGTGACAGCCATGCTCTGGGGCGGATTTCTTGCTGAACTTATCGATCGCAAAATAAAAAGGTCCGCGGTCTATCTCATAATCCTTGCTGGCCTCACGTTTTTTGGCGTCATCCATTCGTCATCTCCCGATGGAGTAATGTATCTTCCATGGGAGCTCAGTGGACTGGCGCGACAGATACCATATCAATTCACTATGGCTTATCTCGTTCTGGCTGTTCTCTTATTATTCCTTTCAAAGACCGCAGGCAGTCGTGAACAAATTTCGATATCAGGTCACTAGAGCAAAAGGATGACGGTGGAAGATCTCGTCCTTGAGTCCATTGGCTACATTCGGGAGCACACGTCGCGTCTTCCGCGTATTGGGATCATACTCGGCTCGGGTCTCGGGGATTTTGCAGATGGACTTTCAGACAAAATGGAGATCTCAACAAAGACGATTCCTCACTATCCGCAATCGACGGTAGAAGGACATAAAGGAAAGCTCGTATTTGCATCCCATGACACCAAGGATGTGCTCGTATTTCAAGGACGCATACACTTCTACGAATGCAATTCCGTTGATACACTTCTCTATCCAATTCGAATTGCAAACGCCCTTGGAATAAAGACCTTAATCGTAACAAATGCCGCAGGGGGCGTCAACAGGACATTCGAACCTGGTGACCTTATGGTCATGACCGACCATATCAACCTTACTGGCGTGAATGTTTTCAAAACTTTTTCACAGAGAAGAGATGGGGGAACTCAATACAGCCCTCGCCTCATCACGCTGCTGGAGCAGGCTTCAGTTCAAAGTGGCATCAAAACCAAGAAGGGTATCTATGCTGGAGTGAAAGGCCCGTCTTATGAGACTGCCGCAGAAGTCGAAATGATTCACCGGATTGGCGGCGATGCGGTGGGAATGTCCACAGTGTTGGAAGTAGGTCTTGCGTGTGCGTTTGGCATGAACGTTCTTGGAATCTCATGTATTACTAACAAGGCAACAGGGATAAGCGGGAAAAAACTGAGCCATGGAGAAGTTTCTGAGGTTGCCAACAGAGTCAAAACAGATTTTGCAAAATTACTTTCCAAAATAATTGAACTGCTATAACATAGATTGACTCCACTCTCTTAGCTATTTCCAAATGGAAAGTTAATACTGTAGAATTAAGCTGCAAGATTAACCATTTTTCCCTCCCCTAGTCGAGCCGAATTAAGAATCACAAAGCCGCTGCTTGCAACCATTGAGAGAGCAGCAAAAATTGGGTGAAGAAGTCCAAATGCTGCCAAGCCAATCCCCACAATATTGTAAGCAAAGGCCCAACGAAGATTTCCCCTGATTATGCTTAACGACTGCCGTGCGAACGAGACCAACCAGGGTATTTTGGAAAGATCACCGCTCAGCAATATGATATCTGAACAATTGTTGCTGAAGGCCGTACCTGAGGCCATGGAAATTCCTACATTTGCAGTTGCAAGCGCGGGAGCATCATTTACACCATCTCCAACCATTGCTATCACTTTATGTTGACCTTGTTCGCTAAGAATCAGTTCCCTCTTCTCGCCTGGAAGCATGTCTGCATACTCCTCATCAACAGAGAGAAGTAAAGCCAAAGATTTGACAACACCAGAGTTGTCTCCGGAAACAATTGTAACTGATACTCCAATAGAATTCAGTTCCGAAATAGCCAACTTTGCGGAGCTACGCACAGCATCTTCAAGAATAAAGATAGCATTAACAACGCCATCAATTAGAAGGTAACTCACAGTATTGTTGTTGGTTATACCTTTATGTCCCATATTTTGAATAGGAAACATTTGTAGCGGCTGTTTCAAGATGCTGACGACGGAACCGTTTGCAATCGGTGATCTTAGTTTTCCAACAACTCCCTCCCCTGGAATAACTCTGGCTTCAATTACCTCGAACAGGTTTGCGTGAATCTCACGGGCGTATGCTTGAATGGCCTGGCCCACTACATGCTCCGAGCATGACTCGAGTGATGCTCCAAGGGACACAGCCTCTTTTTCGGACAGTTTGCTTTGAGAAGGAATCAAAATGCGGTCGAGCTTCAGTTTTCCTGTTGTAAG
>JBGPGQ010000067.1:0-11655 GCA_041483995.1 Bacteroidota bacterium | reverse complement strand
CGACAGGGCGTAGAAGAACACGGCATCGCCTTCAAGCTCAGCTACTTTTAGCGGTGGTGTTGATACCTGCATCAGTGACTTCAGCAAGCGGACGATAATCTGCTTTGCATGATTCACGGAGATCGCGTGGTGCTTCATGAACCGTGTGTAGCCGCTTATGTCTGCGACAAGAAGAACAGCTTTGGATGTATCACTCATAAATCAGAATGTCACTCCAAGTACCAGCAGAATAACAGAGGTTGGCTGTTTTGCCTTTATGGCAAGCAACGAGTTCCCTGAAAGGATACTAATCTCATACTCCGGATTACCATACAGGTATCGCGCCTGTAGCGTAAGTCGTTGATTGAAGATTCCGCCAACACCAAAACTGAAAGCAATCGACCTTGCGCTGAACGAAGTCGAATTGACCTCGGGGGTTGTTTCCGCAAGTAGTCCCACTTGACCGATCGCAAAAAAGCGCTCTTCATCCCGATTTCCTGATATCACTCTTATTCCGGTCATTGGCCAGACCAGGAACCAGGAACCTATATCGACGCTCGATGAAATTCCGGACAGATTCAAGGCATGAAAAGAAAAATATGCGCTCGTAAGCCAATCAATGTTCGGGGTGATCCCATACCCTACGTCAGCACCAATCGCAAATCCTGACTTTGCGGCACCCGCGTCGTTCCCTGATGTTTCACCAAACGCGCCAACGGGAAAGCCGGCCCCAACGTTAATGCCAAATGAGAATCGATGAGCCGCCACCGGAGGAAGAGAATCCTGCGACGCGGAAGTTGCAGATGTCTTTGGGGCCATACTACCCGGGACATTCTCCTTTGAGATGCGAGAAACTTCAGCCATGCGAAATACGAACACACTGCTGTCTACAGTAAGAATTTTTACTGTGCTATCCGGAACCAACTCAACAACAGCGCCGCGAATAATGCTGCCGTTCTTGAGATACACGATATCCCGTTGATTCGAATCTTCAGGCTTATGCGGCCTGTGTTCGCCAAGGAGAATCTTGCGCAGCGAAGCATATTTCTCCTCTTGGTTTTTGCCTTTAAGGCTGAGCACCTGTCTCCCCGACAATGCCCCGATCAACCCACCTCCTGCTCCACCTATTGCGCCACCGATAAAGAGAGACGATATTTTTTTGTCCCCCGTTTCCGAAGACGAAGAGTAGTATGGAGCATAGTTCGTCGTTCCCTCGTCTTTGCTGCCGATGTAATATCCCACTACGGCGCCCGCGACAAACCCGAATGCGACGCCATCCAGAACGTGCGACCTGCCCCGTCGCAATTCTTCAATCGTCCCCACGTCAAGCTTTCCATTGAAGTCAGGGGATGATACATCAAGAGAATCGCCCTCAAGGTCAAGTAGGGAAGCAGCCACAATCCTGCCCCCATTCATGGTGCTGATCTCCCAGTCAGAATGTTGGGCAAACAGTGGTATGGAAAATACCACCGTCATGGTGAGTAGTTTGACAATCTTTGGCATGGGTAAATGAGCAGTGTGGTGGGACTGTGTAGAATGAAATGAATAATGAGATGAGATGCAACGGCGCCCTTGCAAGTCTTCCTGCCTTCTTGTATCATTGACGAGCATTCAACCAACAATAAAGGCCCGACATGACTGTTGTACTACTTGAGATTACTCAACGCCAGCTTACGGATTTTGAGAAGGAGTCGATACTCAACCACGCGATTGATCTGCACCTGTTAGGAAGCGACGAGACAGACAATGCGGGATTTGATATCATCGAGGCAAAAGCGGACAAGGTAAAGCATCTGTTCCGAATAACCCTTCAGGGAGAAAACATTGGCGTCATGTATGTTCTCCCGTTCAAAGATCTTGACCATCATTTTGAAATGACGATCCTGATCTATGAAAAATTTCGGGGGAAACATATTACCGCAGACGCCGTGTCGCAACTTGAAACTCGCATGAAATCCATCGCGAAAGTGACCCTCTGTGCCACAGTACGGGAACACAACCCTCTACGTCAGGATCTCACAAAACTCCTTCTTCGGCTCGGGTATACATACAGCCCGGAACACATGGCATTCATGAAGAAGTTATAGGCTCGCAGCCGGCAACACCAGACCGCGACATTCTCCAAAGCCAATCGGTACGCAGGCGGAACGCGCACAATAGCCCTTCATGATGACCTCATCACCATCCTGCAGGAACTTTCGTTGTTCACCCGTCGGTAATTGAATGGGTTCAGTTCCCCGCCAGGTCAGCTCCAGTAGACATCCGCGGGAATCCTTTGAAGTTCCCGAGACCGTGCCACTTCCAAGAAGATCGCCCGATCGAAGATTACAACCGTTGCTTGTGTGGTGTGTGAGCATTTGGGCAATTGTCCAGTACATGTCTTTGAAGTTGCCCCGGCTGAGAAGAAGAGGATTTGCATGTCGCTCGCGCATTTTCTGAGAACTCAAGTACACTTCGAGAGTAATGTCAATCCCTCCGCCTTTCTTGTCATCAGGAGAATTGAGATATGGAAGAGGATTGGGATCGGTAGCAGCCCTCGTGAATGATGGTGTCCTGAATGGTTCCAGCGCTTCCATGGTGACTATCCAAGGAGAGATCGTCGTCGCGAAGTTCTTTGCAAGAAATGGGCCAAGCGGTTGATATTCCCAGGTTTGGATATCGCGTGCCGACCAGTCATTAACAATGCAAAGTCCAAAGATGTGTTTTGCTGCGTCGCCAATTGGAATAGACTCTCCCATGGTGTTCCCGGGACCAACTATAAGTCCGACTTCCAACTCGTAATCCAACAAGTTGCTCGCCTTGAACACCGGATTTGCGGAGTCGTTCTCTTTTATCTGTCCGAGTGGACGACGGAATGAAGTCCCGCTCACCACTATCGATGACGAACGCCCATGATACGCGATGGGAACATGTTTGTAATTCGGCAGCAACGGATTGTCGGGCCTGAACATGCTTCCTACATTGGTCGCATGGTACATGGACGCGTAAAAGTCCGTAAAGTCCCCGACCTTCACCGGCATGATCATTTCGACGGCCTTCATCGGTACGAGACATTTCTCAACTTTCGCTTTGGTTGATGAACCCGCCCGTAGGGACTCACTGAGCTGTCGCCGCAACGCTGAGTGATATTCAGTACCAAGGGCAACTAAGGAATTGAGCAGGGAATCTTCACACGTTTCGGCAGCCTCATCAGCCATGTCTGAAAAAAGACCGACGCGCCTGCAAGCACCGATATCGACGATCTGGTCTCCAATTGCAACTCCAACTCGTCCCGGGCCGTCGCTTCCGATGCGCCTGAAGACGCCAAATGGGAGATTCTGAATCGGAAAATCTCCCGGTGCGTTTCCTGTTTCCACCCAGGAAGTCAGTTTGGGATCATTCGTATCGCTTATTGTAGCTGTCATAAAAGTCCGATCTTTTTAAGATCTTCAATCGGTTCGTTGAACGAGCAAGACCCGAACGAAATCATAAGTGACGTTCGCGACTGTAATATTTCATACAGAGAAAACCTGTAGGCGCGCCAGGAAACGCCTTCCCCGTCAAAACGGAAAGCATCCGCGGATTCCTCTTCCAATAACCTGACGACGTCATTCTGATCCACTTGCAAACGAACGAGCGCAGCAGCAAGCAGTACATTCAGAAAGCCATACATCGTTCCCGTAGGACTGTTTTTCTCGTAGGTTAGATGGTAGGTGGAACGGATCGGATGATGGAGACCTGCTGTGGCTTTGAATGGAACTTCAGCATCCGCACAACGTCGGATAAAACGAGCAAGGTTTGAGCTTTCCGGAAATGCCTCCGGGTTCACACCACCGGTGCGCACTTTGCAACGCGCACCAACCTCTGCAAGCGTATTAATGAGTGAAGCATCCGAGTCGGCCGGAATCTCACAGTACGTTTCCAACCCGGCGGGCAATATTTTTTTTATCCGATGGATTTCATCGCCGTTTGATAACTTCAGTTCAACAGCATCAATACGAGACTGTCCCCGATCCGTCTGGACATCGTGCTTCGCGTTAAAATCCAGAATTTTTTCAAGGTCAGAAGCAACATCGGGGCCAGCCAACACGCTCAATTGCCAGGGCAGACCGTTACTTCGCGCCAAAGGTTCCTTAGCAGCAGCTTCGAATTCATCAAGACGTGACACCGGAACAATAAACTTTCCAAGCGCCCATGCGCGTTCGTCGGTTCGATATGCCGCATAGTTCTTTGCTGCTGTTGACATATCAAGTTTTGCAGGTGGGAACAATCCGGCATAATCAATTACGTTCGCGAGAAGAAGTTGAATCGAATGTGTGGGAAGGTTCATTCTCTGGCGGAAGGCGGGGTCCATTTCCTTAGGAACGCAAACACCTTCTCGCGGCTGTGTCCTTTCCCCTCCTCCAGCTCGCCGGTATCTTGCGAGTGTAGAAGCTTGCCGTTATTATCGAGAACAAAAAGGTGGGGATAACCGGGAATTTTCGGATACCGGGAAAGAACTTTCGCGTTCTGGTTCTCCTTGCTGAAATTCACTTTCACCACTACAAATTTCTTGTGCATGTATTCATCAAGATCCTTGTTTCTCTGGAACAGGGAGTCCAGCCTGTGGCACCATATGCACCACTCGCCGCCAACGTCGAGTATCACTCGTTTTTGACCTTTCTTTGCTTCCGCAATTGCGGCTTGAATATCTTTTGCAGCATCGCGGGTCGGGTCAAATTTGTCGACCAGAACATATGCCGGTTTCGCTGATGAAGTATGTTGTCCGTAACTTGTCGGCGTAACCAGAACAATCAATGCCAGAAATAGATAAGGTTTCAAGATGTCTCCTGCTGTTCGAGTATTATTCGTGTCTTATTTCAGCAATATTAATTTCCTTGTCTCAGCAAAGGCTCCCGCTCGTAAAACATAGAAATACACACCGCTTGCAAGCCGGTCACCCGTGAAATGAGCCTCGTACCGCCCAACGTCTTTGCGTTCATTCACGAGGGTCGCCACCTCTCGACCCGTCATGTCGTATACTTTGAGTGAGGCTACTGCAGCCTCTGGTAACTCGTAGGTAATTGTCGTTGATGGATTAAAGGGATTGGGATAGTTTTGGTGGAGCGCGAAACGTTCAGGACGGTGAGAGTTCTCCTGATCCACACCAACAGTCGGAGAGAATTGAGTTGTAAAAACACCCCGGGCATGAGTTCCAACGGCGAGCGTCCTATCCGATGGACGATAGTCCATATACCCAACGATAATATTGCCAATCGAATTTACGGCTTCCTGAGCCCATACAGTGGAACCTCCGTTAAGAGAGATTGTCGAGAGAACACCGATGCTGGTACCGAGAAATACTTGCAATTCCCCATCAACATAAAACATCGAAGCCCAGCGAACAGATGGTCCTGCCGGACCGGCAAGATTTCCTTCAACGTCCGCCCACGTCGTACCACCATCTGTTGTATACCAAATACTCTGAAAGTTGTAATTACCAAACGTTACCAATGCTTTGTTAGAATTTGTCGGATCGACCGCGATGCAACGAACAAACCCACCCGCCAATGTTCCGCCATTGAGTCCGGGGGGCGTAATTGTTGTAACTGTTGGTGACGCGGTATTAGCATTGTCGGCTCTCTTGACAATGCCATCGACAGTGCCAAAGTACAGTACGTCCGGGTTGTTCGCTGTCGAAATTCCCAATGCAGTAATACGGCGCGTGTAGCCGGAGCCTGCTCCAACTTCTGTTGCAGTGAGTTGAGTCCAACCGGCGGTATTGGTGGCATTCGGCGCATCATCGTTCCGCCAGACTCGGCTTGTTGTTGAGGAGATACCTGCGGGGTAGTAGAGAATCGAAGAATTGTTCGGGTCCAAAACAATCGGCGTAACGAAGAGCTGGTTCGTGGCGCCCGATGGGGTAATGTCAAACAGATTGGAGAAATCCCAATTCTGCCGCTGCATTTGACCGCCCTGATATTGTGTGTACAAGCGATCATCCGCAGCGGAAGAGACCTTCACAACAGTACCATCACCACCGAAGGCCATTATCCAATCTGAGGCGCCGGGCGAGCTGCCAAGTTGCGTACCATTGTCTTGTGCCCCAGCCATGATGATGTCACTACCGCTATCTGGCGCAATGGAAACAGAATAGAACTGAGTAACGTTGTAACCATTGTTCAAGCTTATCCATGCCATGCTCGCAATTGTGATGTCTTCAGCCTTCGAGATTCCACCATCCTCTGTTGAATAGTACACACTCGGATCAGTAAGACTGAAGGCGCCGGAGTGAAGGTCAGGGTGGTGATTCTCGCCCGGCCAGAACGGATATCCACCGATGACGGTCGTGCTACCAGAAGTTGCAAAGCCATTGGTTGAACGGTACAGATTTGTACCTCCAATCAGCACAAAGTTCTCGTCATCCGGTTTGATATGGGCAAGCATGTCATAACCGGTCTGAGTATTGATATCCGAGGGTAAGTTTCCACCTCTATTTTCCCAGGTTCCACCCGTTCCTGAGCCATCACCGGAAACATACGTGTATTTCCACAACTGATGTGTTGCAACGGCGGGAGTATTATTCGCTCCTTGAACGAAGAAGTAAACAACGTTCGGATTCGATGGAGCGACTCCGATTACCACTCTTCCAGCAGAAGTGGGAAATGTGGCCGGCAAAATACTGGTCCAGTTGACGCCATCCGGTGATCGCCAGACCTGGTTCAGCGATGCGTTCTTTGTAAACGCATATGCAACCCCCGCCGATGTTACTGCGACGTCCGTAAATGACGAATCCGAGATCTGTGCCGTTGACCATGTGTTTCCACCGTCAGTCGACCTGTAAATGCCGTTGTACGTAGCAGCATACACTTCATCTTGACCGGGGTTGGCGGGGTTTGTCGCTACATCTATCACATAGTCAAAAGTATCCGTTGTCTGGGGTGTTCCCGACGATGTCGACGGAAGAAGATTCCATGTTGCTCCGTTATCCGTTGATTTGAATATACCATCGCCTCTGTACAGTGAGCCCCATCGCGTGTCATTATTCGTCGAACCGCGAAATTCACCAGTGCCAACGTACCACACATTCGTTCTCCCCGGTCGTTTGTCCTGAGCAATACATGTTGTACCGTGGATTTGTGCCGGAGCAGTTCTGAGTGACCATGAATTACCATCATCGATGGACTTCCAGATGCCACCCGCCACGCTACCGGCCAGGAGAGTCCCGGGGTTGGCAATGTCAATCGCAAACACTCTCGTTCGCCCTCCAACGTTATTCGGACCCCGCTCAGTCCATGTCAATGAATGCGAATTTGTGGTATTGCCTCCACCCTTCAAGAGACCATTTCTTACTGGAAGGTCCCTTGCAAATTCCTTCTCTCGCCTGTACATATTGTAAGGAATTGAGTTTGTGTGCGGATCGCGCAGCATCATGAATTCCATTTCCGCCTGTGCGTTTGGATCGTCTTCTGTCCCGGGTGAGGCCGGCATCCTCCGAGAAAGAAGATCTTTGCGTATGTAGTGATGCGACTCCGGCAGCGAGGGAACGAATGCGAGGAAGCCGGTGAGGATACATAGCATCGCTGTGTTGAGCGAATTGATTTTCGTCATTTGTCTTTTCAATATTGGTCAGTGTGGCAACTGGTGACAGGGAAATGTACCAACAAACAAGAAGGGAATCAAGAATGGAACGTGTACGTTATTCGTATCGGAGAGACTCCACCGGATCGACAGATGATGCCTTCCGGGCCGGGAAGAATCCGGCCAGCAAACCGATCAATGCAAGAATCCCGGTGGTCATGAGCATGATTCCTGTTGAGAGAATTGGCTTGCCAAGAAACTGCATGGGGCCACTATCCGATGGAAATAGATGGACGATTGATACGACTCCCCAGGAAAAGATCATGCCGATTGCGCCACCGATAAATGCCAGCAGCAGCGCCTCGAAGATGAACTGGGAGAGAATGTAGCTTCTCCTCGCACCAATCGCCATCTTGATGCCGATTTCACGAGTACGTTCTTTCACAACAACGTACATGACATTCGCAACGCCGACGCCAGCTATCAGGAGTGTCAGAAAACCTACCGAGCCGAGAAAGATGGATACCCCCAACGAAATTTTTTCGCCGATCTTTTCATTTTCAATAAAATCCCAGATGTACAATGTCCGCTCGTCTATCGGATCAAAGTGGTACTTTCGTGCAAGGACGCGGAAGATTTCCTTCTTCACCTCCTGCTGTTTTCCTGGATCGACGGGACGCACAAGAATCGAGTTAACGCGCTTGTTACCGTACATGACTCTGAAGGTACTGTACGGGATAATTGCCCGTTCAACATCGGGACCGTTATTCATGCTTGTCTGGATCTTCGGTTGCATAATTCCGACAACCGTAAAGGGAGTCCCATCGACCGTGAGCATTTTTCCGACAGGATCTTCGCTCCCGAAGATATCCTTGGCAATCTTCGAACCAAGGAAAATCGTCCGCCGTTGACTTGCTACGTCAACCTCGTTGAGAAACCGCCCACCTGCCAGCGGATACATTCTTCGCATTTCCTCAAATAGCGGGTTAACGCCTTCACATTCAGTGGTTGTTGAGAATTTCTTGTAGGTGAGTGTCACTGTTTCGCGGTATTGCGGGCTGATCATTGCAATGGCCGGAATTGCCTGCCGCAGCATCTCTGCATCTTCCTCAACCATCCGTATTTTTCTTCCCTTCGGCATCCCTTCGAACTGCATTCCGGTTTCGCCACCGTACAGAATCATGATCCTGTTGCCTGCATTAACCAAACCATTTTGCATTTGAGTTCCCAGCCCCTGTCCGAACGACAGCAGTAACACGACTGCAACCGTGCCCCAGGTGATGGCAACAATCGTCAGAATGGCGCGCGTGCGGTGCGCTTTCAGGTCCTGGAGAAATTCTTTAAGAAGGCCGAGCCACATAGGAAGAGTTTCAGGTCTAAAGTTGAAAGTCTAAAGTTTGGGTTGCGCTACGCCCGAAGACATTCCACCACATCGAGGTTTGCGGCACGACGCGCCGGCAGCAGACCGGCAGCAAGACCAATCACCGACAATACAAACGCCGTCGCAAGTGCAACCTCAATGGATATCTCAGGCGTTCCAACAAATTCCTTTATAGGGATATACTGGAGTGCCTGTGTAAGCCCATAGGCAATCGCAAAACCGATGGATGAGCCAAGGGCTATGATGAAAAACGTTTCCATGAAGAATTGAAAAAGAATATCAGACCTTTTTGCACCAACCGCCCTTTTGATGCCGATCTCCTTCACTCTCTCCTGCACAACGATATACATGATGTTCGCAACGCCAATACCGCCGACGCCAAGCGTGAAGCTGCCGATCAATCCCATAAAAATGTTAAACGCAAGAAAGAAATAGAAAATGAACTGATCGAACTCCGTCGTATCCCATATCCATACCGCATCTCTATCGGTCGGGTCGAACTTGTAGCGTTTACTCAAGGCCTGACGCACCTGTTCCTGCACTTGCTCATAGCGTCTCGGATCTTTGGGTGTATAGATAATATTGCTGATGTGTGCCGCACCAAAAACAGCGGCAAACGTGGAGGCGGGAATGAACACCCTATCCTGATCCCTCCGGTTGTAGGACGAATTCTGAGTCTTCTTCTGCATCACGCCAATGACAGTGAATGGAATCTGACTCAGATAGACGAGCTTGCCAATCGCTTCGCTTTCACCAAAGAGCAGACGCTTCACTTCGTCACCGAGAATGGCGACGCGTCTTCTGTCGTTCATATCGAGGACATTGACAAAGCGGCCTCCTGTTTCGGGAATAATGTTGCGCATGTCGCCATACACCGGATAGACGCCTGCTGCAAGGGTATTGATGATATTCTCGCCAACACGAATCTGAAGATCATGTGACGAGTACTCCGGACTGATCCTGTCAATTTCCTTTACTTGCGTTGCAAGGAACTGAGCATCCTCTTCGGTGAACTGTACCGGCCTTCCGGTTCCGAAGCCTTCGTACGGCTTCGTGGTACGTCCCGGGAACATAATTGCGATACTTTCCCCGATACCGTGCATGTTAATGGCAAGCTGACGCTTGAAACCCATCCCGAAGGCAAGCAGCACAACAATAGCCACCGTTCCCCACACAATACCAAAAATCGTCAAGGTAGTGCGGAGCTTTTGCGCGCGAAGGTCCCGCATGAATTCGGAAAGGGTGGTTCTAAGTTGGTCCAATGTTTAGTTTCAAGTTTAAAGTTGACAAAAACGGTTCAAAGTTTAATGTTTCCTAAATTTCGTGCCGCGCAGATTGCTTGTCCTCAAATAACTCATTAGACCTGATAGCATTTTTGAAACTTCAGAGGCCAACGCGACCATTTCAGTAAATTCTTTTTTATCTAGATATTCTTGATCCAAAGCAGCGTACAGTTGACTTCGGATTTCGCCGACCGAGCCTTTGGCAATAGAAAGAAACTGGATGAATTCCTTGGCTCCTTCCCGCTCAAAACCTTCTGCAATATTGGACATGACGGAAATTCCAGCGCGTCGTATTTGATCCTTGAGTGCAAAATCACGGGAGAACTTTCCTTTGCCTGAAACTCTATAAAGCTCTCCGACGAGAAGCCTAGCCTTCTTCTAAGCCTCAATTTCTTCAAAGCTCTTAAATGTACTCATACACGGTTAACTTCCAACTCGAAACTTGTAACTTTAAACTATCGGTTATTCTATTTTCTTCACAGGCTTCTCCACAACCTCTTCTCCTTCTTTCAGACCGGACAGTACCTCAATGTTGATTGCATCACTGAGACCGGTCTTGATAACTCGCTCTTCCTCTTTGCCCGGCCCAAGGGCAACTTTGACCAGGGCAGAATCATTCCGGAAGGTAACAACGCGTTCCGGAATGGTGAGGACACTGTCTTTTTTCTGAATGATCACATTCGCGTTGGCCGAGTACCCTGCGCGTAGCGTGGTGTTGTTTGCCTTTGGTATTGTAATCTCAATTGGAAACACAGTCGCATTCTCTTTCTTTTCAGCTTTCAACGAAATCTTGGAGAGCATGCCAATTACCTTATCCGTGGGAAGAGCACCGACTTTGATTTCACACTCCATGCCTTCTTTCAATTTCCCAACATCAATCTCGTCAACTGTTCCTTTGAATACCAGTCGTTCCATGTTTGCCAGCTTCATCAAAACTGTGCCTTCCTGGTATGATGTCAGCGGTGTAACCGGATCGCCAACCTCAACAGTTTTGCTGAGAACAAAGCCATCGATGGGAGCCTTGATGATCGATTCGATTTCTTTTCCCCCGATGTTCACTTTCCCGCTCTGGGTCAGTGCGAGTTTTTCTTTTGCAATATTCAAACGCAGCTCGGACTGTTCATATCTCTGCTGGAAGTCATCGTATTCTTTCGTGGATATGAGCTGTTTCTTAACCATTGACTCCTGCCGGACTTTGTCTTTGATCATATTGTCCACCTCGACCTGGGCAAGCTCAACACCGCGCTTTACCTCGGCCAGTTCCAGTGGCGTCGGGTCTGGACGCACTTCGAGCAGCGGTTGACCGGCCTTAATGTAAGTTCCCGCGTCCGCAAAAATACGACTGACAACACCGGATACCTTGGACTTGACGGAGATTTCATTCTCGGGTTCGATGGTTCCAACAGCAAGGGCTTTATCCACGATATTGTTCCGGGATGCCTTGACCTTGGGTAGATTGGCGTTCGCATCTTT
>JBGPGQ010000066.1:0-11707 GCA_041483995.1 Bacteroidota bacterium | reverse complement strand
CGGTGTATCAGGAAGAATGGAGGCTTGTGTCCGTTCGGTTGGAGTGCCACCAGCGAGGACGACGATGTTGACCAGCCTTCATTACGAACGCAGCGCGCAAGTCCTTCGATAGTCGGGGTCTCAAGAAGGATGGTTAACGGAAAATTTCTGCTTATGATAGTTTCAAGCTCAGTAAGCATGTGAGCAGCACGCAATGAATCTCCACCTAACTCAAAGAAATTATCCGTTACACTGATGTTGTCCACGCCCAGGACCTCTTTCCAAATCCTCATAAGCTGCTGTTCTATGATGTTACGGGCTGCCACAAGATTTGTTGAACGGGAGACTTTTCCATCTTCAGGAGCGGGGAGCGCGCGCCGGTCTATTTTTCCGTTCGCATCGAGTGGAATTGCATCCATGAATACAAACGCTGAGGGAATCATGAAGTCGGGGACTTGTTCCATGAGCGACTGTCGGAGAGTACTTACGTTGGGGGCAGGAGAGGAGCTTGTAACAAGATGCGCCACAAGCCGGGGCTCACCCGGTCGATCCTCTCGCGTAGACACCACGGCTTCTTTGATTCCTTGAATATTGACCAGAGCCCTCTCTACTTCTGCTGTTTCCACACGGTGACCCCGGATCTTCAGTTGGAAATCCTTTCGCCCGAGATACTCCAGGCAGCCGTCAGGGTGCATGCGACCCATATCGCCTGTCCGATAGGTTCGTTCACTGCTGGGTGCTGAATCTGTGGAAAAAGCAGCAGCAGTCAGTTCAGGGTTTCGCCAGTAGCCCACGGCGAGATACTTGCTCTTGACTGCGATCTCACCGATGGAATTTGTTTCCCTTCCCTCATCATCCAAAAGCAGGACGTGCATGTCTTCTACCGGGTAGCCTATGGGTAGAGTGCTGCCTGAGAGTTCGGCTTTCTTATCAATGAAATATTGCCGGCATATTCCGGTTTCAGTCGCGCCCAATCCGTTGACGAGCAGGCATTCATCCTCAAAATGCTTTCTGTATAGTTCAAAATCCACTTTCGAAGCCGCATCTCCTTCCAATCTGATAATGCGAATGCTTGGGAATCTCACTGCCCCTGTCACGAAGCTCCGGAATATCATCGGGACTGAATGGTAGATTGTGATCTTTTCGGTGTTCAACCAATTTGCCAGAGTGTTCCCCATTCCATCACGGACGAGATCGTATGGGAAGACACTGGCGCCGTTCAGCAACGAAGAAAAGAGACTTGATACCGAACCGCTGAAACTTGACGATTGAAGGAGCGTGAGCCGATCATCGGTGCAGATGTGAAGACTGTTTGTGTATCTCATGATGTTATGGAGTACGTTGCGATGGTTGTCAACGACACCCTTTGGACGGCCAGTCGAACCTGACGTGAAAAAAATGTATGCGGAAGAGTCTGGTGAAACGGAAAAAGCGGGATTTGCTGTGGAAAGTCCGCTCTCGAGAGCGTCAACATTGAGTAGCAGGCGTTCATTTTGCTGATTGAATGCCCGCGACAGCGAAAGATTGGTATTGTCAGTGACGATCAACGCCGCTCGTGCATCTTGAAGAATGTACTCAATTCGTGAAGTTGGATGCGACGGGTCGATTGGTACATATATTTTGCCGGCTTTCAGGATTCCAAGGATGGCGGCAATGAGTGGAGCGCCTTGCTGCATCAATATCGCTACCGGCTCTTCTTTTGTTTCAAAATTTGCAAGAAGGGCGTGTGCAATACGATTGGAGAATTCGTTCAGCTCGTTGTAGGTGAGTTCGTGGCCCGGGGTTTTAACGGCAAGCCGGTGAGAATGCAGAGTTACTATCTGCTCGAACCGGTCAGCGATTGATTGTTCGATCTCATGTTTTTTGAATTCGCTGAAAGGATTTGTCGGGCGGATGAGGCGGTAGTGGGAGCTTGTCATCAGTTAGCTTAGTGAGAAGAAGCTCTAATGCGGGATGCCACGATCAGCACAATCATCCACGCTACGACAATGAGCAAGCCGCACATTTCACGCGCCTCTTCAATGGCGGGATTCATCATCTGTGCGGAATCCAACATCTGCGGCAGCATTTTTTCCCGGATCACGTTTGGCGCGAGGAAGCACGCCCACACCAACGCCACAACGCCGGTGATCGCGGGTAGCAGCCCGTGAAGTTTATTTCTCAAGAAAAAGATGCAGGCAGTTGCGGCCGCAAGATAGATTGCCGTCCATTGAATGGGGTCGGGATCGTTGTATTGCAGGGCTGCGAAGAAGAGGAATGCCGCGGCCATAATGTAGTTAGCTGCACGCAAAAGTATGGACTGCTTCATAGTACTAGTTGATTGACGAGTTGGTTGATGCTCGCGTCTTGATGAACGCCGAAAGAAAAAGGACTGCTAATACAAGGTCAATACAAGCAAACAAGAGAATCATGGAAGAAACACGCTCCCCTGCAAAAAGTACAATCACAGCGAATCCGAAGCTCACCTTTTCTATGATTGCCGGAACCATCATGATGCGATATCGAACGGGATCACTGGCCAACACCAGGAATAATACCTGCCAGGCAACTGTGACGCCTATGAATCCGTAGTAGAATTCAGGATGCGTAATTGCCGGCGGGAAATCCTGCCCCACCTTTTGCTCGGTAAAGTATTGCGGGATTATGGCCAACAACCCATAAATGCCCGCCACTAGAAAAACATACCTGGAATACTTCATATCCGACCTTTGAAACTACACGACATTCTCATGAAAACTACTGATACATTCAACAATTCGCAAGGGTAGGACCTGTATCTTGATTTCTTTCAATTCAGCCTTGACATGCTACACATCTGATTGTATATTAAGGGTGAAATCAGCGTGATGATACGGTCAATTGTTGGAGTAACAAACATGAAACGAAACCTGATCCTTTTCTCCGTTGCTCTCGGAATATTTGCCTCCGCATTTGCCTTTTCCCGAACCGACACGCAGTCGAAAATGCCATGCTGCTCGCCGGATGATGCGAAGGTTTGCACCGGAACTACAAACTGCTGTAAGTAAAGAGTAGAGTTTTAGAAAGTAAAGGGGCTGCCAGCGCAGCCCCTTTTTTTATTTCTTCTCGAACACCAGGTTTCTTGCCATCTTCGTCATGTCATACGGCGCTGGGTTGCCCCCAAGATATTTGTGAAACCAGTCGAGATGCGCGTTGTAGTACAACGGCATGGACTTGACGTTATTGGGCCAGTGTCCATCATTCTTAAAGACAATCAGTCGTGAGGGAACGTTCATCTGCTGGAGGTCAGTGAAGAATTCAAGGCTCTGTGTGTACGGCACGCGATAATCCTGCTCGCCGGTGATTACCAGGCAAGGCGTTTTGAAATGCTGAACGAAATTGTTCGGCGACCACTTCTTGTACAAGTCGGAATTCCACGGTTGTCCGGCAAGATCCCAATGAGGGAACCAGAGTTCTTCGGTACCGCCGTGCATTGCTGTCAGATCATACACTCCCATCATTGAGACGATTGCCTTGAAGCGTGTGGTGTGTCCTTCCATCCACATCATCATATAACCACCGTACGACCAACCCATCGCACCGATCCGATCTTTATCAACCCAGGAAATCTTTTCGAGCGAATCTGCCACAGCCATCACATCGTCGTACACTTTGCCTCCCCAGTCTTTTGAGATTGCGCTGGTAAACTCCTGACCGTAGCCTGTTGAGCCGTGGGGATTCGGAAATGCAACGATGTACCCTGCCCCCGGGTATACCTGCCAATCTCCGCGGAACGCATCGGTCCACTGCGACTGCGGACCTCCATGGACATTCAAGATGAGAGGATATTGTTTTGTTGGATCGAAGTTGTGAGGCTTGACGATGAAAGTATGAATCTTTTTTCCGGTGGGGGAGGGAATCCACAATTCTTCTGCCGGTCTGATATCGACGGCCTCGGCGAGCTCCTTGTTGAAGAATGTCAGCTGCTTCAAGTTCTTTCCGTCCGTATCGCATGACCAGATTTCCCGTGGCTCTCCCACCGAGCGGCGTGAAAATACAACGGTCTTTCCATTAGGTGAAATGTCGTACGTATCGATTGTCTTTGCGTTGACCACAGGTGTTATTTTCTTCGTGGTAAGATTGACATTGTAGAGAGGGACATTTCCCTTCATCTCGGCAGTGAAATAAATGCTTTTCGAATCCGGAGCCCAGAGTATGTTATTGACCCAATTGTCAAAGGCCTCCGTCAATACCGTTTTGGTCCCTGATTTCCGATCGTACACTACCAAACGAAACAGGTCAGACTCAAAAGTTGGTACCTTTTGCATCTTGTAAGCAATATACCTGCCATCGGGTGAGTATTGCGGTTCACCGTCGTAGGCTTTGTTCTCTTCGGTGATGTTTCTTGCCTCCCCACCAGCAGTGGGAACAATCCAGAGATCGCCGTTCGTGGTTTCGTAATCGTTGGCATCATGATTGGAGGTGACGCACAGTTCCTTTCCATCCGGAGAAACTGCAAAGCCCCCGCCTTCCGTTGAAAAGGATGGGGCATCGTAGTTGCCACGTGTAAGATCGACGTACGTCATGGCATTGATATCATAGCTAAACGTATGCGCCCGCTTTCCATCCTTCCAGAAATTCCAATGGCGGTAATACAGTCCATCGGCCATGTGGGCCTGTATCGTTCCTTTGTCCAATCCTTCAGCGTTCTTTTTGTTGCAATCATTGTCGGCTCCGCACTCAGGAAACACATCCGTTGAGAAACAGATATGTCCTGCGTCAGCCCAGAGTGGATTGGCGACTTCTGCCGAGAATGTTGTGAGTTGCTTTTGTTCACCTCCCTCGGCAGGTACAAGCCATGCCTGGCTCCCGTCCTTTCGCGTGGAGAGAAACAAAATGGATTTTCCATCCGGTGACCAGCGAGGATCGGAGTCTGCTGATGGGTCGTTGGTGAGTTGCTTCAGGTTGCTTCCATCGGCGTTCATGACATAGATATCCGTGTTACTTGTTCCTTCTTCCAGAAAATCCTCCTTCACCGAGAATGTAATTTTCTTGCCGTCAGGTGAGAATTGAGGATTCTCGACGGTCTTGACCTTGTAGAAATCTGCAATGGTGAATGCCCGTTTCTGGCTGGAGGCCGGCGTTACAGACAGCAGAGCAAGAATGAAACACATCAACTTGTTCATTGTGCGCTCCTTAGGATTTGAATATGGCAGTGACAACGTCGGAGGTGGTGCAATCGCGTGTTTAAATTAGTCATTCGCATTGAGAGAATCAACGGAGAAAGATGGGTATGGTTCTCATGTTCGTAAGGCGTGAATCCATTGCCGAACAGTTGAACGCGTAGAAGAGAAAATGTATATTCTTCGGTTACAAAATGAAAACAACAACATTGTAGAGTCCGTGAAGCCGTCTCTGGCATTGTCCATTTGCATCGTGATTGTCGTTGCAGCCACATTCCTCCTGTTCAGCGGGACGATTGGCCACGAGTTCATCAACTTCGATGACGATATCTATGTCTACGACAACCCTCACGTAAAAACGCTTTCGTCGGAAAGCGTCTCATGGCTGTTCACCCACGTCTATTACACACAGTACATCCCTGTTACTCTTATTTCTCATGCTATTGACTACGCTCTCTGGAAGGATGACCCGAAAGGACATCACTTCACCAATGTTCTGCTGCACAGCTTCAATGCCGGATGGGTGTTTTGCCTGGCACTTGTACTGATTGGGCAGGCGCGTCGGAAGTTTTCTACTGAGGAGGGAAATTTCAGATTCATGACGGGAGATCCATTACAGGTCTTTGGCGCAATGGCTGCCGCGCTTCTCTTTGCATTTCATCCTCTTCGCGTGGAATCCGTTGCATGGATTTCCGATAGGAAAGACCTTCTCTGTCTCTTCTTTCTCATTCCGTCCTTTCTCTCGTACCTTTTATATGCCTCACTTCGTTCGGTGGGCAAGGGGAAGCGGTGGCTCACTCTGACGTTCGTATTATTCGTTCTGGCCGTTCTTAGCAAGTCCGTTGCGGTGGGGGGACTCGTCATCTATCTTCTGGCCGATTATCTTCTGTTGCCAAGGCAATGGCGCGGGCAAGGTTTGGGGATATTGAAAGAAAAAATTCCCTTCATCATAGTTGCTGTGATTGTTGCCGGCGTGTCAATGGCATTGGCCCCTCACGCGAAGGTGAATGTCATCGTGTCAAAGCTGACAGGTGCCGAGCATGTTTTGTTCCCATTCTATTGCCTGTTCTTCTATCTTCAAAAAATCATCGCGCCGGTGAACCTTGCTCCAATGTATCCATCTGTCAGTATCGGTGTGATGATGGTTTCAGTATTACTCATCTGCAGTATCACCGGTGTTTGCATCGCGCTTGCGCGGAAGGGCAGACCGGTATTCCTTTTTGCATGGTGCAGTTTCATCGTTATACAGATTCCGACGATAGTGGGTTTCTCCAGCGGTGCACAGCCTTTTGCTGATCGCTACTCGTATGTAGGGACGGTAGGTTTGTTTGTCCTTGCCGGGGGAGGGTTACAGAATCTCTGGGACCGCTTGCAGAACCTTCTCCCACGACTTGGACTCATTCTCGGAACGTCTGCAATACTTGTAATTCTTGCAGTGCTGAGCCACAGGCAGTCGGGAGAGTGGCAGAGTTCGGAAAAACTCTGGCGTTTTGTGTTGCGGGATAATCAACGAACAGACGACTATCTCGACGCGTACGTCAACCTGGGGACGTCCTATGTTGAAAAGGGAAGGCTCGACGAGGGCTCGCGCTTCCTCGAAGCTGCAATTGAAATCAATCCGCGGGACCCTGATGCCCACTTCAACCTTGCGTACGTGTACTTCAATAAGGGCGACGTCGGAAAGGCATTGGATCTTTTCCGGAAAACAATAGCGCTTGATTCCTTGTATGCGAAGGCATACTACAATATTGGAATCATTGAATCGCGCAACGGCAACGAAGCCGCTGCAATGGAGTCGCTTCGCCAGGCGGCGCAACTCGGATCAGCAGACGCCCAGGAGCTGCTTTCGAAGAACAATGTTGCGTGGTGATATGATGTGAACGTCGTAAGCAGAGCACAACACACCCCTCCTCCCTGAGGCGCAACAAAGCCGAGGAGGGGGCAGGGGGTGGTTACCTCCCTTGCTAATGAATTTCCCCATGTCGATATTGGAATCATGAATCCAGCCGTACCCCACCCAACACATGCTCGAATGAGTCTCTCAGCGTTCAGTCACAATCTTGACGTTGTTCGCCATTGTGCAGGGGACAAGGTAAAGATCATGGCGGTCGTGAAATCGAACGGGTATGGACATGGAATGCAATCCATCGCGCACGAGGCAGTTCGGTGGGGCGTGGACTATCTTGCCGTTGCCCGCGTTGATGAAGGAGCCGAGCTTCGCAAGGAGGGTATCCGCACCCCAATTCTCGTTTTCGAAATTGTGCCTCAGACGGAAGTTGAGCGTGCGTTGACGAATGACCTTGATCTGACTGTTGCCACGTTTGGTTTTGCCGAGAGGATCAACGGCGTTGCAGAGCGATTGAGGAAGAAAGCAAAGATTCATATCAAGGTTGATACCGGAATGGGCAGGCTCGGGGTTGACTATTCAATTGCAACGCTGGAGATAGAGCGTATTGCGAAACTCAAATGGATTGACCTCGTTGGAGTGTACAGCCACTTTGCGACGTCCGAAGACCCTGACCAATCCTTTGCGAAAGAACAGATCGGCAGGTTCAACAAAGTTCTGGATGGACTGAAACGCCTTCGCATTGAAGCCCCGCTCGTTCACATGGCAAACAGCGGAGCGATTCTGTGTTTGCCCGATTCGCACTTCTCGATGGTTCGCCCGGGCATTATGCTGTATGGCTACGCTCCACGGAACGGGATGCAAAGTAAGGAGCCTTTGAAGCCGGTGATGACGCTTGTCTCAAACGTATCGTTCATGAAGACGGTCGAGGCCAACACGAGCATCTCGTATGGACGGAAGTACTATACGAAAGTAAAAACAAAAATCGCTTCGGTGCCGATTGGCTATGGGGACGGGTATTCCCGGCTGTTGACGAACAGGTCTCACGTCTTGATCCACGGGAAACGCTATCCCTGCGTAGGCACGATTTGCATGGACCATCTCATGGTTGATGTGGGGAACGCTCACGATGTCAACGTTGGTGATGATGTTCTCCTGTTGGGATCGGAGGAAGGAATTTCAGCGTGGGATATTGCAGAGACGCTTGGGACAATCCCGTATGAAGTGCTCTGCTGGGTGAGCGCGCGGGTGCCGAGGGTTGTGGGTCCAAGGTTGTAAAACATGTACAATTTACAGTGACCTATATGACTATGCAGTTTGCGGAGGTTGTCTTAGAACGGTGGAACTTTTTTCATTCGCTCGTTCCAAGATTGTTTGGGTATGTATTTAGAGGACAATCAGATTCAAAATGGCAACTCGCAACTTCACTTCAACGCAGTCTATCGATCTATCAACCAATCGTTCCAATGCCAGAAAACAAGGAACATTGGACTCTGCATGAATTCAGGAGCAAGAGTCATCTCTATGTAAGCCACAAACCTGAAGAAGACGACAATATTGAATGGTTGGCCTTGATGCAACATCATGGATGTCCGACTCGGTTGCTTGATTTTACAGAGTCCCCTTACATAGCAGCCTATTTTGCTATCGTCGAATCAACCTCTGATGCTGCAATCTGGGCGCTTAACAGGATTCAACTACGAGATCGCGTTCATGGAGAGTTCAAGTTTCCATATTCTATTCATGATCGCTTGAAGGATGAAACAAATATTGAACACCTAAAACTTGCAAATACGTTCATTGGAAAAGATGCCTGGAAAATCAAAAAATCGTTTTTAATCCCCTTAATTCCCAAGAAGCTTTCAGACAGGATCTCACGACAACAGGGTCTCTTCATTTTCCCAACAAATGCTTCAGAATCGTTTATGAGAAACTTAGCAGTTGCCTACTCTGTTGAATCTGAAAACGATTTTCTTAAGCTTTCTTACAAAGACGTCTCTGAAATGGAATTCAAAGAAACCAAACCGCAGGTGATTAAACTCGTCTTACCCAAGAACGTGCATCGAGATGCACTCAAAGACCTTATGCAGATGAACATTACAGCGGAAACCCTGTTCGGTGGACTTGATGGACTTGCGAAATCGCTACTGCAGAAGGTAATAAGGGATTAAGGTAAAGAAAATTTATCGGCCTGCTCCCAACTATTCTACTCTGCAGTTTGGAGCCTTAAGCCGTGTAATGATGATTCTGTTCCCTTCGGTTTGGACCGGCTCGTCGAAGGTACTCCATAGTCTGACGCTGAAGACCTAGTCAGGGCAGGCTCGATTGCCGGTCGACGGTGCTCACGCGCATGAATTTGTTTTTGATATTCAACGATGACAACGACTAAAGAAACTGAATCACGTTTCGAATCCTTCATGAAGGGTTTTTCAGCAGCCGTTCAATTGAGCGAGCGGGCTGTTGAGAGTGGATCTTTCATAGAATCGGTATGCCTTTCAGCGTCCACAATTGACGCCCAACTTCGAACTGGACTTATTCTAAACCACCAACTACAGACAGCTTCAAGCGACTTACTTGACGATCTCCTCCATCAGTCAGATGAGTCAAAGATTGTTACAGAGCGTAGCATTTATAAGCGAGCACTCAAGGAAAGTATTATTAGCGAGGACATCTACAAAGAGTTGAACGACTTATACCACAAACGTAATCGGGTCGTACACAGATACATAATTAGCGACATAACAACTGACGAGGTTTTGGGAATCGCCCAAAGATATTCTAACATGGTTTATGCTGTGAATCAGTCGGTTCGCAAACTTGAAGATGAGCAACTTCGTCGCGGTGTTGGGATGACAGTTGCGGGTGACCGAATACCTGAGTCCATTCGAGGCAAGGTAAGAGAGATGATGGACAGAGAGGCAGACGAGAAACACGGAAATGCTAACTTAGCAAAAAATCTTCGTAACCCTCCGAAGAGTGGTGCCAGCTAACCGCGGCGGGTTTCGTCCCGCCAAGATCAGCAGGATGCTGAGCAGCGCATAAACAAAACTCGATAAATAAGGGAAAGCTGTCATGAGAGGATCAATAATCGTAGTAGCAATAGCCGCTGCCGTCTTCGCCGGCTGCACCTCGCGTAAAGCCCCAATGGACGCGTCCAAACTAAGAGGGTTCGCGACAAAATACACCGCTGCCTGGTGCAGCCAGAATCCGAAGAGAGTTGCGTCATTCTTTGCTGAGAATGGCTCCCTGAAGATCAATGAGGGGAATCCATCAATCGGGCGGACAGCGATCACCGCGGCGGCGCAGGGATTCATGACCGCCTTCCCGGATATGGTCGTAACGATGGAAACACTCAGCCTCGATGGAGACCACGCCGTTTATCACTGGACGCTGATCGGAACGAACACCGGTCCTGGAGGTACGGGCAGGGCTGTACGTATCAGCGGGTATGAGGAATGGACGATCGGTGCCGACGGTCTGATTACGGAGTCCTTGGGGCACTTCGACGAAGCTGAATATCATCGCCAGTTGAACACAGGTGTGGGTATTCCCTGACGCAGTTGTCTATGACACTGGCAAAGGGGCATCAATATTTAAGCCACGGCTCCGATGGTAAATGTATTAATGTTCATGGCTGCTTAGCCCCAGATAAAAGGAGGATACTAACATGCGTATCGCAATGGGTCTTTTCTTTGCTTCAGCCGTTCTGGTTTCGTGCGGTGATCTTGGGAACGAAAGCCCCCGAAGCGTCACTATGCAGATTGACGGTGTACACTATTCGGCGGGTCAATCGGTTGCAGTTGCAACGAGTAATGGCTTACGGGAGATGATTGCCATAGCACCATGCTGTACAAATCCGGATTTCAGAATCCAACAAAGGCAAGGTACAACCTGGACGATGATCTATCCGGAATGTGACAAATTGATGTGTCCCTCAGTTTTTATTCCTCTGAATCCCGGGGCAGGAAGAATCGACAGCGTCAGAGTCCAGGATCCCGGGGTTTATCGCCTGATGCTCAGGTATCAAGACCAAAGGACACTTCAGATAGATTCAACATACTCAACCGAATTCACCGTGCAGTAGGGACGGCTGGAACTCACATCTACCCTCTTGTCAAAACTAAGATCACACTTAACCAATGACTCCGATTCAGGCAATCCGTTTCATTAAGAAACATGGAATTATTTTGGAGTCTGCCCACGGCTCTGTCCGCAATCTTGCAGAGATTGTCGTCGGTAAAAAAATACGTGGGAACTGGTGGGCACATCCGAAAGGACGCGAGATCTTCTCGCTAACAAGGGCAGTGCGAGACTCGAATGACATTCTCGTTTGTCGTCTTATGCACGGCAAAATCACTTACGTACACCGCCGTTTGTGGGCAGCACTCGTGCGACTTGCGAAACAACTTGATCGTGAACGTTTGGGCAGAATCCGGGAGGTCCATACTGCAGAGGGGAAACACGTATTGGATATCATCTCTTATCCAGGATGGGTTCCTGCAGAAGTAAAGCTCTTAGCGCACAAGATGAGTGAGGTGGAAGCAGCCTTCCAGCTCGGGAAGGCAGGGTTTGGGCCGTGAACGCACGGCAGGCTCGTTCTTCTTACTTTCTTTTTGAAAAGAAAGTAAGCAAAGTCCCGCTGTACGGGATCCCGCTCAGTTGTATTGATGGTTGGTTGCGGGAAAAACTTTCGGAATCGCAACGCACGGCACTGGTCAATCAGTCTTTTGTCCATAGCGAT
>JBGPGQ010000065.1:0-11739 GCA_041483995.1 Bacteroidota bacterium | reverse complement strand
ATTGTTGCTTTCTGAATCAATCCTGCTATCATAGAACACTACGTTTACACCTCCATAAGAATCAACGTTCAATGAAGGATTCCATTGATCTGTGAATAACGGTGTTCCTTGATCAACTCTTATTGTGTCGCTCCAATTATCGCCATTATCACTTGATTTTATCATCTGAATATCAGGCAAATTATGTTGAACACCCCAGACTCCATTAGCCCACGTTATATAAATAGTCCCAGCATGCGGACCGTTTGTTCGATCAACATCCATTGAAGGCCAGCTCGCGACGCGAATCGGCAGGTTATCTTTTAATAAGATTCCGCTTATGCCGGCAAAGCCTGTAATAGGAATCTGGTATGGGTCTCCCCAGGTTTCCCCTCCATCAAAAGATTTATTGAAGCCTAAGCCAGTTTCATTTGGGTCGAATATGCCATCGAAGATGTCCCATACGGCAAAAAGTTCACCAGTTACACCGACAGAAAGATTAACGCCAACGGCTGCTGCGTAGCCTGAGGAGCCACTAATATTCATTGGCTCTGAAAAAGAAACACCACCATCCGTTGATCGTGAGAACTTCAAGGGAAGTAGAGCCGTAAGAAAATCGAGGTCAGTCCAAGCAACGTAAACATAATTACTGTATGAGCTAGTTCCAATATCAATAGTCATATGCGGCTTACCCGCTCTGTCAGAGTTTGGAATAAGCACCTCCGATCCCCAAGTTGTACCCCCGTCTGTGGATTTTAACACGCCAACGCGGGTACTCTCATATTTCGGGACAAACCTAATGTATGCGTAGTACGCGTTTCCATCCAAATCAAAAGATACTGAAGGGCTATTGAGTACATTTACTGGTGCTGGTAATGTGTCGCTACCAGTCCACTTCTTTCCATGATCTACAGAATAATAATAGCCAATAGATCCCTGATAAGGATGACCAATAATAGGACTATTATCACCCACTAGTAGATTGTTAGGAAATTCTGGATTCACAGCAATCGATATTGTGCTCTGGTTGACGTCAGGATTAGGATGAAGATGAATGTTTGGAAAGCCAGATGGAGTTGGTAGGCCCGTTGCTAAAAGTGGTTTACCCGGTTCCCCAGATCCCTGGTAATTCCCTCCTATCCAGGTCGGTTGGGCTTGGGTCAGACGATGGCAGAATGTAAGTACCAAAATTAACCCGACGAGGTGGTAATACTTATTACAGGTTTTCATATAGACCTCCATTTTCTATTATCGAAATTTGAAATCACTTCATGAACATCATTTTTCTCCTGATCGTTGAACCCTCACTGCTTAAAACGGCAAAATAGACCCCACTCGCTAGGCCGATTGCATCAAATTCCACATTGTAAGTTCCTGCTCGCAACTCTTGATTTGTTAATATCCCAACCTCTCGGCCAAGAATATCATGAATCTTTAGAGAAACAAATGCAGAGGAGCCAATACTGAAATGAATTCTCGTTGTTGGATTGAAAGGATTGGGAAAGTTTTGTTCCAACAGAAGTCTCGCCGGGAGTTCTGACGTTGTTTCATTAGCACTGGTTGTTTGGTCATAGATATACAAACCTGACGGGCCGGGTGAAAGGTAAACGCCTACATAAACTCTATCATTCAATGTATCTATTGCGATAGAATTCACTGTTCCCGAACCACTTAAGCCATTTGTAAAATCAGACCAGCTCATGCCCCCGTCCGTGGTTCTAAACAAGACATGTTGGCTGCTGTAGATTCCCAAAAAGAGTTCATTGGGATTTTTCGGACTAATGGCGAGCGAGTTGATTTGTCGGTCTTGAGTATCCAATCCATTGTTCATTTCGTTCCATGACGAACCCCCATTGGTAGATTTGTAAATGCCTCCCGGCAGAGAACCATTCGTGTACACTGCCACGTACACGACATCAGAATTACGTGGATCAACTGCTATCCTCACACCACTCACTAGCTGAAAACCAAGGGAAAGAGACGTCCAAGTATTTCCTCTATCACTGCTTTTGAAGAGCCCTGGATTAAACCCGAGATAGAGAATGCTATCATTAGAGGGAGCAATTGCAAGCGATGTCATCCTGTTTGCCAAAGCCTGTGTTACAAGGTGCCATGTTTGCCCGCGATCAGTACTCCGGTGTAAGTAGAAGGATCCAACACCAACATATACTGTTGCTGAATTTGTAGGATCAATCTCGACAACAGGAACGGGGTAGGAGTTTCCAATAAATAGTAGATTCCATACGGTTCCCCCATTCGTTGACATGACGATATCATTGCTCTCAATGATTATCCCGCGTTTCGAGACATAGAGTTCTTGCGAGTTGTTTGGATCAACCCTGATGCCTCCTACGTCAGCATCGAAG
Organism: Bacteroidota bacterium; assembly: GCA_041483995.1. Classification (GTDB taxonomy): domain Bacteria; phylum Bacteroidota; class Ignavibacteria; order UBA10030; family UBA6906; genus JBGPGQ01. The sequence goes on along the minus strand of JBGPGQ010000065.1, from coordinate 9,394 downwards.
TAATGTAGGCTATCCCAGTTTTCACCTCTGTCAATGCTCCTAATGATGCCATGAATTCCAATTGCATACAATGTGTCTGGATCATGTCGATAAATATCTATTGCAGCAATCCCATTATTGGCAGTACCGTTTGCCAATCGCCATGCGGGTTGTTGAGCTATTGCAAACGAAAAGACAAACAGCATGGTTAGGAAGGTAGGCATACAAAGTACTTTCATACACACTTTGCGAATAAAATCATGCATAACTGTATTCTCCTTTGAGAAGACAAGGTAACAACTCAAAGTAATGAAATGGGACAAATGAAAGAACAACTGAAAACTGGTGGAAGAACAAACAGGAAGAACAAAATTCTTTCTAAACAGTAGCAAACAATATGCCTTACTACACATCGAAAAATCTCTTCCTTTTGCGAACTGACACAGAAGAGTTATCACATTTGAGATGCACACCAATCATCAAAGTGACAAACAGGATGGTCATTCTTGAAGATTCTTCGTTTGACATTGCTTATCAACCATTGAGTTTCTTAGAAGTAATATTTGATTCTCAGAACCGATAAAGAGTGTTTGGAATGTCGAGGCAGTGTCAAAGAACTTACAGGTTTAAGAATCATACAGTATTCTGGCTGCCAGTATCGTGCGTGCTAACTATTGAAGTCCAATCCTCCCGATCCCAATGGGAAATCTTTCGGGATGTTATGCCATCTGGATAATCCAACCAATCGCTATCAGGGCTCTGCCATGCCATGAAAACCCTTGATATATTGATTCCAAAAATGCATATTTGAGGCGTTGTCAAGCGAAGGCAACGTTTTCGAAACATCTTGCTTGCCTAATTACCTCTTCTCTTTGAGTATCCGCCAACATATCACAACGGCCTAAAGACGCAACATGGATTTGCTCCCCGCCGCAATTGTTATTCTGATTATCTCAATCATCGCCGGCGCATTTTCACTTGCGGCATTCCTCTGGGCTGTACGGGCCAAACAGTTCTCCATCAAGCACATGAACGAAGGAGCGCTCGTCATCTTCGACAGTGTGGAAAAAGTTGGCACACCGACCGACCAGACATTCGCCCCACTTCAAACGAAAGGCGATGAGCAAACAAAAGGTTGATAGAGGGCATGCTGCCTCAACAGATTCGCCCGACTCACAAGCGTCCGATGAAGCCCTTCGCATAAAGATCGACGCTTCCACTTCAACGGCAACAGTTCTGTTTATCGCCTCCGGAATATTCTGGTTAGTTGCAGGTTCTCTCGCGGGTCTTGTCGTTTCGCTGAAGTTCAGTCTTCCTGAATGGCTGGGGAGCAGCGCCCCTGTAACGTTCGGAAGACTCCGTCCGGCGCATCTTAATACAGTAACGTATGGCTGGATCTCACTTGGTGGCGCCGGCATGGTGATCTGGCTTGTCGGACGGTTGTGCAAGACGGAAATTCGCTGGCCGGGACTTCTCTACGCGTCGGTCATTCTCTGGAACATCGGTCTTCTGGTTGGGACAATTCTGGTTATAGCCGGCTACAGTGAGGGAATGGAATGGTTGGAGTATCCGCTCCCAGCCGCAGCTACTATTGCTCTCGCGTTTGTCTGTTATGCTGTTTCGATTTTCAAAACATTTTCAGCAAGACAGGTAGAGCACGTCTACGTAAGTTTGTGGTATATTCTCGCCTCGCTCGTTTGGTTTCCTCTCATCTACATTGTTGCGAATTCTGGCATGTACCAGGGGGTCGGTGAGGCCGCAATGAACTGGTGGTATGGGCATAATGCGATTACGGTCTGGTTCACGCCGCTGGGACTTGCCGGCGCATATTATTTTATTCCCAAAGTCATTGGTCGTCCTATCTACAGCTACTATCTTGGTCTGCTGGGGTTCTGGTCTTTTGCGTTGTTCTACAATTGGAATGGTCTGCACCATCTTGTCGGCGGGCCGCTGCCGACGTGGGCAATCACCGTTTCCATCGTTGCGAGTCTGATGATGTTCGTACCTGTGATGGCAGTTGCAGTGAACCATCACATGACGGCACTTGGCCATTTGAAGATGGTGAGATACAGTCCGACGCTGCGGTTCGTCGTCTTCGGTGCGATGTCGTACACTCTGGTGAGTTTCCAGGGCTCTCTGGAAGCGACGAGGACAATCCAGGAAGTCACGCATTTTACTCATTACACAATTGGCCACGCGCATCTCGGCATGTATGCATTTGTATCGATGATTCTGTTTGGTGCGACGTACTATATCCTGCCCAGAATTGCCAAGTGGGAGTGGCCATACCCAAATCTGATCAAGGCGCACTTCTGGTTGAGCGCGCTTGGCGTTGCCATCTATTTCTTTTCATTGACAATAGGTGGTTGGTATCAGGGCTTGGCCCTGAATCATCCTGCGCTGCCGTTTGTTGATGTTGTGACCATGACACAACCGTACCTCTGGGCTCGCTCCATCGGTGGAACCATGATGACGGTAGCCCATATCATCTTTGCATATCACTTTGCTCTTATTGTTTATCGTGCAGGGCCGCGGCGTTTTGCACCGGCCTGGTTCCGCAAAGCGGAGGAGTTTTCCGAATGATGTTCATCCGCACATTCGTCTTTTTTCTCGGCCTGCTGGCAGCCGTCCTGCTCGGATGGATTGGACTTGTCGGATTGCCGAGTCTCATGTTGAATGATATCAAGCCCGCACCCGAGCAACACCGGTACACGAGCGAAGAGTTATTCGGTCGATCTATTTATATACGCGAAGGATGCATCTACTGCCACAGTCAACAGCCGAGGCCAAAAGGTTTTGGCGCCGACCAGGAAAGATTCTGGGGAAGACCCGCTGTGCCCGCAGATTATGTTTATGATAAGCCTCATTTGCTCGGCACTATGCGTACCGGACCCGATTTGTTCAACATCGCCGTACGGCAGCCGAGCGAGGAATGGCATTTGCTCCATCTCTACAATCCCCGGCTTCTGCAGAGAGCATCAGTGATGCCTCCGTATCCATGGCTGTTCGAAGTAAAGCCTACAGCCGGACCAAATGAAAAACCATTAGCCATCCCGGATTCGATAAGACCAAAGAACAGCGTTGTCGTCCCGTCAAATGAAGGGAAGGCGCTCGTGGCGTATCTGCTCAGCCTCGATCATTCATATCCTGTAATTCAAACCGCAGTAAGAGATGACAGTACCAAATAAAGATCAACCCTTCAAAGATGACAGCGCAGAACAGTTCGGTGTCAACCGGATTCACAGACGAATCGTTGCGCGCGAACAGGGCGAGCCGGAAGAAGGCTTTGAACCGACGCCTTGGTGGTTGTGGACTGTGAGTACTATTCTTTTGTTTGCGATGGGATTTTACTTGGGAAGATACAGCGGCAGCTTTTCAAGCGTCGCTCATGAGGTGGAAGAACCGCAAACGGCGGGAATACAGACGATCAAAAGAGAAGTGAAAGGCGACGTTGTCTTCGCCGGCGTGTGTCAGGCGTGTCACCAGGCAAGCGGACTCGGTTTGCCGGGGCAATATCCGCCGCTCGTTGGTTCCGAATGGCTGAACGAAGATGCTGAGACACCAATACGCATCGTGCTCTTTGGTATCGAGGGCGAGATCAAGGTGAAGGGAAGTGCATTCAACAACAAGATGCCGCACTTTAACGACAAGCTATCGAACGAAGAGATCGCTGCAGTACTTACGCATGTTCGCTCGTCATGGGGAAACAAGGCAAGCGCTGTTACCGCAGCAGAGGTGGATTCGATCAGGTCAAAGACCGGCACCCGCGGCGTCTGGTCTGCATCTGAGCTTGAAGGATTGCGAAGGAAGAAGTGATGGGATTTGCAAAAGCATATCTCATATTGATGGCTACTGCATTTGTTGCTCTCACCGGTTGCGAGCGTCCCGAGGCCAGAGCACGACAGCCAATCGCGTTCAGCCATAAGATACATGCCGGCGATTACAAGATGAACTGCCAGTATTGTCATGGCGGCGTGCGGAGATCGCCCGTTGCGGGCGTTCCATCCGTCCAGCTCTGCATGGGGTGCCACAAGCTCGTCGCGGCAAACAAACCGGAGATAATGAAACTGCGCGATGCATGGGAGAAGAAGGAACCGGTACAGTGGGCGAAGGTGAACGATCTGCCTGACTTCGTCTACTTCAATCATTATCCTCACATTGCAAAGTCAGTGCCATGCCAGAAGTGTCACGGCGAAATTCAAACGATGGCGGAGGTTCGACCGGTTGTGAAGTTAGATGAAATGGCATGGTGCGTTCAATGCCATCGTGACAACAAAGCATCTGTGGATTGCTATACGTGCCATCGGTAGGTGCGTACTTACAGTAGTTGTGCGCCATTTGCCTCAACAACAGGAGGTAACACCATGAGAAAACCGATACCTTTCTCTTGCTTCGTCTTGAGCTTTCTCATAGTTCTCTTCTCAGCCCACGGCATGTCTCAGGAATGGAAAGCGAGACTTCAGAATTACCCTGTTCCCGGAGTTAATGTCTCTTCCACGTCGCTCTCCCGGCAGGGTCAACTCAATCTTCCGATTGAATTGCGGGCCAATCCCGGAACGATATTTCCACAGGGGGACCTTGGTTCAGTCTTTCTCGTGACGACTACAAACGATACAGGCGACGGCTCTCTGAGGAAAGCGATCGTTGACGCCAATACCAATCCCGGGCTAGATTTGATCTCATTTGATATCGTACCACCCGGCCCAAAGACCATCCTCCCTCTTTCAAAGCTTCCAAACATTGTGGATCCGGTCACGATTGATGGTACAACGCAGCCGGGGTTCGTGGCCAAACCCATAATCGAAATCAACTGCTCCAGTGTGGGACCGTTTCAAGCCTTTGATGTCTTTGCACCTGGAACGACTATTCGCGGTTTGGTTATCAACCGTCTCACGGGCGGGACGGGCATCGTACTCCATTCCGGGAGCAATGGGAGTGTTGTCGAAGGGAACTTCTTCGGGACTGATCTCACCGGAACCATCCGGATTGGCAATGCCTACAATGGTGTGATATCCGAATCGTCCAATAATAGAATCGGAGGAACTGCTTCCGGTGCGAGAAACGTGTTCGCAGGGCAAGGGAATCCGCCCATCGCTCTGATTGCGGGAGGAAACGGAAACGTTGTGCAGGGAAATTTTTTCGGAACGGATGTTACAGGTACAGTGCGACTTGGAAACAACGAGGACGGAATACTGATCATTTTTGGCGCAAGTAATGATACGATCGGAGGAACAACGGCGGCAGCGAGAAATGTAATTTCCGCAAGCGACAACTTCTCGGGAATTGCTGTCATCGGCACCGGAGAAGTCGGCACGCAAGGAATCCGCATCCAGGGAAACTATATCGGAACAGATGCAACCGGGAACCTTACCTTCGGGAACGCAAGGCACGGAATTTATGTGCGGCATTCTCCGCGTAATGTTATCGGCGGAACCGTCCCGGGTGCCCGCAATATTATTTCCGCCAATACTCTTCCCGGAATTCTGATCGACTCATCAGGATCAACCAGTAACATCATTCAGGGAAACTACATTGGCACCAGGCCGAACGGCACGTTTGCACTTCCGAACAGCAAGGGGATTGTTCTTAACGAAGCGCCGGGAAATCTGATTGGCGGAACTCCGCCGGGTGCACGGAACCTGATCACCGGCAATTCGGGAGTCGGAATCGAAATCTCGGGAGCCGGCGCAACAGGCAATAAGGTTCAGGGCAATTATATCGGTACGGACCCTTCGGGACAACCAGGGGCCAGGAACCTCGGTCACGGAATCCTGGTGAATGCCTCGCAAGATACGATCGGAGGCCTTGCTGAAAGTGATGGAAACCTGATAGCCTACAACGGCGGGGCCGGAGTGTTCATAGCAGATGGAACGCAGAATCTTCTGTGGAACAACAGGATGCGTCTCAACACAGGCCTGGGAATTGATCTTGCCCCCCAAGGAGTAACGGTGAATGATTCGCTGGATCCGGATAAGGGACCGAATGCTCTTCAGAATTTTCCGCTGCTCGACTCGGCGGTGGTTACCTCCGGTGGTATCACGATTCACGGTCGACTGAATAGCTGGAGAAATGCCCAATACACTCTGCATTTTTATAAGAACAGCGCAGCGGATGCACTTCACTTTGGGGAAGGAGACAGCCTTATCGGGTCGACAATTGTTACTACGAACGATACCGGTGATGTTCGTTTCAGCGCGACGTTCCCCACGGTCGTTGCTTCTGATCAATTTGTTACTGCAACAGCCACAAATGCCCTTGGCAACACTTCTGAGTTTTCTCAAGCCCTGTGTCTCAACGACCTCGACGGCGATGGCATCATGGACTGCTGGGAAACGCAGGGATGGGGAATTGACGTGAACAGCGACAACGTGATTGACCTGGATCTCCATGCTATGGGGGCAAGTCCGAACCAAAAGGATCTCTTCGTTGAGGTGGATGCGATGACAACCATGTCCCCAAGTGACAGCGCCATACAGAAGGTCACAAATGCATTCGCCGCTGCTCCCCCCAACATCAACCTCCACGTCCAGGTGGATGATACGTCGCTTGGTCTTGTTCCATGGCCCACCAGCTGGTGGACGCATTTCCATAACATCAAGCGAGATTCATTTGGCACGGCCACGGAACGAAGCAGTCCTAACCGGCGACACATACTTGAGGCCAAGAGGCTGGTATTTCGCTACTGCATTTTTGCTTATTCTAAGGACACAACGACAAGTGGTGGCGAGGCGGAAGATATTGGTTGCAATGATTTCATGGTGACTCTTGGTGAATGGTCTACAAGTGGAGGGACATCGGATCAAAGGGCCGGGACATTCATGCATGAGCTCGGGCACACGTTAGGGCTTCGCCATGGAGGAGCTGATGACGTAAACTACAAGCCCAACTATATCAGCATAATGAACTACACGTGGCAGACACCTTTTCGGTGGGCAGACACATGGCGACTGGACTATTCAACAGGCGCATTACCTGTGCTGAACGAGAACAGCTTGAGTGAGCAGACCGGACTTGGCACACCTGCCGGGTACTCTACTATCATCAATGTTCCTTTTAGTGGACCTGACCGTGTAAAGAAATATGCAAGCTCGAGGCCTACCACTTCAGTCGATTGGGATACAAGCGGAACAATAAGCACCACGCCGGTTGCGGTGGACGTCAACATTTTCCGATCGGATCTGGACCCATCGCCGGGCGAGACCTTCACAAGTCAAGCTGATTGGCCCATCTTGCTCTACAACTTCCGCCATACTCGCGGATTCATTGATGGTCCTCCGGCGAGACCAGGCCCGGAAATCCCGGAGATGACATACCGGGACTTCTTAGACCTTGACAGCCTGCCACCACCCAAACCCAAACATTTCATCATGGACGGCCAGCTCGATCCTGAGGCGGTTCGAATCACATCAGGAAACGGTATTGCACTCTATGCAGCGTATCTTGATGGAGAGTTATATGTGGCAACGAACTCAGCGCAGTCACAGAATGCAGATATGTTTATTTTTGTGACAGCTGATATCGAGAATCCTGGTATTCCGGCTCCCTGGTTAAAGTCCGGCCAGGTAGCTGCGTGGGATGCGTTTCTCGCAAACGAGAGCTCGGATAACTCAGCCGGCTGGTATAACGCGAACAGCGCTCTCAAACAGAACAACACGACCGGATTCCCCGGACCTAACATATTGGAAGGTGTAATTGATCTAGGACTTGTCGTTGGCTTTGAACCCTACCGGGCCGTTCTGGCAGTCGGCAAGTATCAAACAAACGATGGAGGCCTCCTCCTCGCACAAGCGCCCGCCGGTGATGAAGACGGAGATATCGAAGCAAACGGAGAGCTGAACTCATACCTGCCGGGCACTCCGAGATATTGGTACCAAACAGCCGGACCAGTGAGCCCGAATGTTTTTTCTTTGTTTGCGACGGGGCCTGATGAGATCTATGCAGGCGCAATAAGAGGCGGTTTCAAGACCACTAACGGGGGAGATTCGTGGACGCATATGACTGCGGGGCTTCCGCAGGTTCGCACCCTTGATTTTGAAAGAACATCAAACGGTTACGTGTATGCCGCATCGGACTCGGGGGTGTTCTTCTCCACCAACAGCGGTGCAACATGGCAGCAATGCGTAAATGGCCTGACAGACCATGAGGCAAAGGCTCTGGTCGTTTCTCCTCAGGGAACTTTGTTTGTCGGTACGTATTCCGCTGGAGCTTTTCGTTCGACTGATGGAGGTGCGAACTGGACCTTGATAACTAACGGACTCCCGACGAGTGCCGTTCTTGCGTTTGCAGTAGACTCCAGTGGCTATCTCCTGGCGGGCCTGGCTTCGGAGGGGCTCTACCGGTCTACTGATGACGGAATCAGCTGGTCACCAGCCGGCTTGTTAGTTCCGAATGTTCGGTCGATTTCGGTTGATCGGTTCGGAAGGATATACTACGTGAAGTTGAGTCCCTCGGTTGTTTATCGCTCCGCCGATGGAGGCGCGTCCTGGGCTAATATTCTTCAAACTTCAATGATTCCTCAGGAGATGGGGATGGATGCAGAAGGAAGAATTTACGCCGCAACGGCGGAAGGAGTCCTGCTCTCCAGCGACGATGGCGCAACGTGGGACGATATTTCACAAGGCATTCCAGTGACCGCTACCTGGTCGTTAGTGATTACATCAAACAACAATGTCTATGTTGGGACCCATTGGGATGGGGTTTGCAGGAGACTCTCCCCGGCAATCACCTCAGTCCATGACCCAGTAATTGGATTGCCAGCTGAAGCGGCCTTGTACCAGAACTACCCCAACCCATTCAATCCGAGTACGACAATTCGGTTCAACGTCCCGAGTAAAGAACATGTGGAGTTGAGAGTATTCGACATCCTAGGACGGGAAGTTGCAACACTGGTGCGTGAGATGCTCGCTCCGGGGGCGTACACGAAACAATGGAATGCCATCGGAATGGCGAGCGGAGTGTATTTCTACCGTTTGCAGGTAGGTAACTTTGTTGAAACCAGAAAACTCATATTGCTTAGATGACGGGCAACTGCGCTGACATTGCCCAAGTTTGCTAAATTCATTATAGCGTGCCTGCTTTGCATCGGCGTGATCACCGGGATTGTTCTTCTTATCCGGTGGTTGTTTTGATAAACTCACATTCAGAAAGGTCGTGGACCAAAATGAACAAAAACATGGGAACGATTGACCGGGCTATCCGAACGGTCATCGCAGTTGTGATTGCTGTGCTGTACTTCACCGGGCAGATTAGCGGCACAATTGCGATCGTGTTAGGCATCTTCGCCGTGGCTTTCCTGTTGACGAGTCTTGTCGGTTGGTGTCCAATGTACAAACCTCTCAGCATTGCGACCCGAAAAGAAACCAAGTCATAGAGGGATGATGCCTCGTCTCGACTCTTGCAACTGTCTCGCGGTAGT
>JBGPGQ010000064.1:0-11861 GCA_041483995.1 Bacteroidota bacterium | reverse complement strand
TATCGGTCTTTCACAACCAATTCAGCAGCCGCGGATGGTGTAGGTGCGCGAACATCAGCAACAAAGTCTGCGATTGTGAAATCTATTTCATGCCCAACGGCACTGATAACCGGAATTCTCGAACCAAAGATCGCGCGGGCAACGACTTCCTCGTTGAACGCCCAAAGGTCTTCGAAGGACCCTCCTCCCCTCCCAACGATCATAACATCTATCTGCTTGTATTCATTAAACTCTTTTATGGCACGAGCAATATCGTGCGCAGCACCTGGTCCTTGAACTCTTACTGGATTCAAAATGATTGTTACTGCAGGGAAACGTCTTTGCAAAATGTTCAGTATGTCGTGAATAGCTGCTCCGGTAGCTGAAGTTACAATACCAATTCTCTCTGGATATTCCGGCAGAGGTTTTTTATGTTCGATATCGAACAGTCCTTCTGCAGCCAGAGATCGTTTAAGATGTTCAAAAGCGAGCTGTAGTTCCCCAATGCCAAGTGGTCGAATTGCCGTTGCTTCAATCTGGTAATTGCCCCTGATCTCATACACGGTAATGCGACCATCCACGACAACCTTCATGCCGTCCTGGGGTGTAAATGAAAGGGTTCCTGTTCGGCTTCTCCACATCACTCCCGATAGTTGGGCTCCTTCATCCTTCAATGTAAAATAGAGATGTCCCGAGCTATGACGTTTGAGGTTAGAGACTTCACCCTGAACACTAAGAGATGAAAAACCCATCTCCAGAATGTGTTTGATGCGACGTGTTATATCAGTAACAGTAAGTGGCTGCTGAACCATCAAGAGATTCCTTGTTTGTTACATCATGATGACTGATCAGAAACGCAACGGCGTTCAGTTTTTTGTGTGTGTAATATCGAGAAATGGAGTTACGTTTGCAATGGAATCATATCTTTTGCGTTCCATCAGTTGGATGATTATATTTGTGTGCAATTCATTCATAAAGTAAACCACTATGAAACTTGATGTCCTAGCTATTGGCGCCCACCCGGACGACATTGAACTTGCCTGCGGGGGGACAATCATTAAACTTGTAAAACAGGGTAGAAAGGTTGGGATTGTTGATCTAACCGAAGGTGAGCTTGGTACACGTGGTTCTCGCGAAATTCGTGCGAAAGAGGCAATTGAAGCGGCCAAGTTTCTCGGAATTCATGCCCGCGAAAACCTCTCTCTACGCGATGGCGATATAGAGGTAAGCATGGCAAACAGACTGAAGCTTATCGGTGTACTACGGAAGTATCGACCTGAAATACTCCTTATTCCCCATTGGCTAGAGCGGCACCCAGACCACGAGCATGCCCATGCACTTTGTCGAGAAGCATGGTTTTATTCCGGTTTAGAGAAGATTGAAACAATCGCAGATGGCAAACGACAGGAGTCATTCCGACCGCGGCGTTATTACCATTTTATGCAAACATACGAGTTTACACCGTCGTTCATTGTTGATATCAGCGATGTGTATGAATTGCGAATCGAGGCAATGCGAATCTTTAAGTCACAGTTCTACGATCCGAACAACACAACTCGAGAAACTTTCCTCAGCAATCCCGAGTTTTTGGAAATGCTCCGAACCCGGTTTGAGTACTATGGTGATCGGATAGGGACAAAATATGGGGAGCCATTTTATTCTGTCAATATGGTGGGAGTTTCAGATCTCTTTTCTCTCACACTTTGAACACAGAAGCAATCAGATTTTCTTGAGTTCAAGTAAACTGACCTATGCCTAATATTCATCCCCTCTTAGTCCATTTCCCTATAGCACTTCTTACTATTAGTGTTCTTTTTGATTTGGTCTACCTTCTCACAAAGAAAGAGGTCTTCTCATCAGTCGGCTGGTGGACACAATTGGCCGGAGTGGCTGGACTTGCTGGTACAATTGTGAGTGGGTTGTATGCGGAAAGAACTGTGATTATAGCTACGGAAGCTCGCTCATGTTTCGAGACACATCAACAAATGGCCTTTGTTAGTGCAACGATCTTTGCGATACTTCTGTTATGGCGAATAGCTTCAAAGACGAATCTGCCCAGCAAACAGCGTGCTGCTTACCTCCTGCTTTCGCTGCTAGGGGTGATCGCTATGTGGGTGGGAGCTTGGTACGGAGGAGAGATGGTGTACGGGCTAAATGTTGGTATTGGACTCAGAGCTTTTTGACAATTCCTGAAAAACTACCCCCCAATTCAAAACTCATGACAAGGGGCGTAAGCCCCATAATTCAAAAAACTTACTATCCTCACCTGATGGCAAATCGAATAAAAGCAGACATGGAATACTACGCTGTGCTATTTCTCAGAGCAGCTTCCTGAGACCGTCTGACAATTGTAATGATGAACCCCAGTAAAAGTATAATCACACCACACCACACGAGATTGATGTATGGTTTGAGGCTCGCCTCAACAACTAGAACATCTCCTTCAGAATTCTCCTGCTGAGCATGCACAGCTTTCAGATTGGCTACCCCAATCGTCACAGTTGAGTTCATTGGCGCTTCTTTATCTGGGTGCATACTGACAATAGTGAATTCGAGCTGATCCTTGAACCTTGCAGGAGCATCAGATTGTTGTCCGTTGTTTATCAATTTAGACGGTGTGATCTCCTGTGTCCGTTCTCCATACTTGCTCACATTCAATCTTGCTCCGATTTTCACCTCTTTCCCTTCAAGCATTGCTGCCTTTTCCATGACCGGGAAATCAAAATCAACAAATTCTATTTCAATGTCCCCCACCTTCTTTGTTTCACCCTTTTTGAGCAGAACATTGTCAAGCGAGCCCTTGGACGCGTCCTTTTTTTGTTCCAATGACAATGGGGCAATATAGAAATCCTTGGTAATCAAATTGAGGATATCCGGGTTTCGAATCACCATCCCTTCGTTATACGAGCTATAGTGATGAACTGGCGCAACAACATATTCGCGTCCATCCTTTTCCACGCTAACATTAAAGGCTACTCTCTCTTTATCGATAGATGTGTAACCGGTGTATGTAAGTTTGTACCCACCTAGAGCATCCACCGTCTTTCCCTGTGTAAGTGAAACTGTCTGCTTATCATCATATTTTGATGATGTCACAAATCCAATAAACATTATAGCCAGTCCGATATGCGCAATGGCGCCGCCAGCATATTTCGGATTTCCCTTGATGATTCGCCAACCGACCGCAAGGTTTGCAAACAGTGCAAAGGTCGCAGCAAAAACGAATATCGCAACCAACGGATGCTTGAGTCCAAGGAAAAACCCACCTACAGTGCAGATCAATGCACACACGACCGGGAACACCAAACTCTTGAAAAAACTCTGTTCGCTTGACTTGGTCCACCAGAGAAGTTGGCCGATACCTGTCAACAAACCGATGAGAACACCTAAAGGCAGGATTGTCGTAACATAATACGAAATATCGACCGCGGTTTTCTTTCCTTGTGTCAATTCGGTGATTATGGGGGCCGATGTGCCAACTGTAATGAAGATGGCTGCGCACACCAAGGTTGAAGCACCAAGGAACAAAGCAAATTCACGAGACAGGTAGTGGTGATGGACCGGCACATTTCCTATTTCTCTGGAACGTTTTATCAAAAGCGCCAATCCCAAACCGACAAAAAGCACCAGCATACCAATGAGAAGCCAGTATGCCCACATTCCCGGATCAACAAACGAGTGGACCGAAGTATCTCCGAGAACACCGCTTCTGGTTAGAAAGGTAGCGTACAGTACAAAAATAAAGCAACATATTGCCAGCGCAAGATTTGTGCGGACGAATGCTCCGCTTTTTCTCTGCGACAGAATTGTATGAATAGAAGCGAGGGAAAACAACCAGGGAACCAGGGAGCCATTTTCCACAGGATCCCATCCCCAGTATCCACCCCAACCTAACGTTTCGTAGGCCCAGAATCCTCCCATTATAATGCCAGTGCCGAGCATAAGAGAGCCGAAGACTATCCAGGGAGTTGCCGGGCGGATCCAATTCTGATAGTCGCGCTTCATCATTGCAGCAACGGCATACGCATACGGAACTCCCATTGCTGAAAATCCACTAAAAAGCACCTGTGGATGAATAACCATCCAATAATTCTGTAAAAGCGGGTTGAGACCGCGCCCATCAACGGGTACAAATCCAGCCTCCACTTGACCTGCCCAGGTTTCCCAGATGTAGGTAAAGGGACTCTTTACGATCAACATCAATAACAACATCAACTCAATCAAAGCATATGCCGACATGACCTGCGGTTCATATCCTTTCCTCGATGAGTATTGAAGCAAGAACACTCCGATCAGGGAAGTGTAGAGTGTCCACAACATGAAGCTCCCTTCCTGGCCTGCATAGAACGTCGAAATCAAAAGCGGCGTAGGAAGGTCGCGAGCGCTGTAACTCCACACGTACGTGTATTGGAACTGATGGGTAAGAATCAAATACAGGAGAACAGAAGCGATACACATGACACACACGACCGTCGTGTGGAAGAAGAATCGGCCGTATTTCAACAGACGAATGTCACCTTTTCTGTGATGCTGGAAGTAACAGAATATGGAAATGAGGCAGGTTACAAACGCAAGCTTGACCAAGATCCCACCAATCATAGCTCAGATCCTCTCTAAAAGAACACCCAGAAACAGGCCGTTCTCCTGGTTATACTTTTTTCTTCACTTCGCCAGCTTGCGCTTCGTATTTCGAAGGGCACTTTGTCAACACTTCAGTTGCATGGAAATAACCCTCTTCAATGTAGCGACCTTTTGCAACGACACTTGTTGCCATCTCGAAATTGTTAGGTGCGGCACCATCAAGAACCACTTTACATTCCTTGCCCTGGTCATCGACCAAGTAGAATGTGAATTGCGTCGTTGTTGCATCAAAGGCGGAAGGCTTCTCTTTGTTCCATTGACCTTTCAGTTGAACTTTCTTATGTGACTTCATCGCACCGGATACGTCAGTGTATTCAACGTTGTTCTCAAGAAAAGACGCACTTCCCCACACAATACAGGCAACAACGATGACTGCCCCAATTATGATCTTTGGTTTCATTGTGTATCCCCTTAAGTTACTTTTTCTCTAGTTCTTGTTCGAGTTTTCTTATCTTCCGTTCGATGCGGGACATATAACCATAAATGCCCAGCCATACAACCAGCGTAATGATCAATACAATATATAGAGAGTTCTGTGTCAGGTATTCGTACAAGGCGACCCCTTACTTTTTGTCAATCCGTATGAGTGTAATTCGTTGTGTACGCACGTTCAAGTGCCACATCCAGAGGTACAAACCGGTGAATCCTGTAAGTGAAGCCAGAAACACAATCAGCATCGTTGTATTCATGTGTACTTTACCCTGTACATTCAGGATAGGTTCCGGATGCAGGCTCGCGAGAATGCGTGGCATAATGAACATGAAAAAAGGCATTGTCACCGCTGCAATGATTGAATACACGGCAGCAAGTGATGCCCTTTTTTCTTCCACGTCCACTGCTGAGCGAAGCGCAAAGTACGCGCCATAAATCAGAAGCAGTACAAAGATTGACGTCTGACGCGGATCCCAATTCCAATATGTTCCCCAGCTGAACTTGGCCCAGATTGCTCCTGTCACCGTTGCAAGAATACAAAACATAAACCCAAGGCTGGCAGCCGACGCAGATTTGATGTCGTCATCGGGGTTTTTCTTGCGGAGATATCGTATTCCGTACACCATACTGGAAACAAAGGCAACAACGCTGAGCCAAGCTGTAGGAACGTGAAAGAATATTATTCTTGCCTTGTCCTCCAGACCAGGAATAACGGGCAATTCGTACCAATGCTCTGGCTGCGCCACCATGGGCAAACTGAAGCCGAGTACAATCACCACACTTATCCATATACCCAGCACAATTTTCATCCCTATGATCCTCAATCCTTCCAGATATAATCAAACACGATGTACGACGTTGTACCAACTGCTGCAATATACGAAACTAACACCTGAAATTCACCAATCGCCTCCCCAAAAAATGCGCCCTCAACCGCCAATCTGGTTGCATTAATGACTGTTAATAACAATGGCAACAGGATAGGGAACGCGAGGACAGGGTATAAAGTTCCTTTGGTATTTGCCTTGGCAATGATAGCGGCGATTATCGTCGACGCCACGGCAAGGCCGAGACTACCGAGTACTACGGTGAGAATGAAGATAGAATACGTCTTAACGACGAACCCCGCCATAACGGCACTGTATACAGTTACCGTCAGGAGGTTAACGGCAACAATTAGTAGAGTATTGAAAAGCAACTTGCCGGAATACACGGCGCTCGGTGTTGTGAGAAGCTGCAGCGTCATCGCGGTTCCGCGCTCCTCTTCCGCTACGAACGTTCGCGAGAGACCTGACATTGCAGCAAAAAAAATAACAACCCAGAGCATCGCAGAAAGGACGTCAGCAGTGGCGCCTTCGCTCCCAATAGCGAACAGCATGATTGAAATGGTTGTGAGAATAAACATAACCAAGGCACTGATAGCGTACCGCGTTCGAAGCTCTGAGCGACAGTCCTTTGCAAACACGGCAGTCGCAGATTTCAGCCATACATATGTCAAGCGCTTAGTTGACAGCATCTAGATCGACTTGTACATCGTAAAGGTCAATATCAGTCAAATCGTTCGTCGCTACAACAAGGATTCCATGTTGACTATGTTCCTTCATTACTCTCCGGACCATACTGATTCCTTCTGCATCAAGGTTTGCCATAGGTTCATCAAGAATGAGCACCGGAGGTTCGTGGATCAATGCAAATGCATACTTCAGCCGTTGTTTCATTCCTGAAGAATACGTCCGGACTGCGTCTAATTTCCTGTGTTTGAGGCCTACCTTTTCCAAAATGATGTTAGTACGTTCTTCACTTGAAGGTAATCCACGAATTGCAAAGGCAAAGTAGAGGTTTTCCACGGCGGTAAACTCATCATAAAGCACCAGGTATGGAGAGACAAAGCCAATTAACTTCGACCGTTCACGAACAATTTGATTGTTCAATGATCTGAATTCGATCGAACCCTGACTTGGAGAAAGAACATCACACATCACCTTGGCAAGCGTGGATTTTCCAGAGCCATTCCTTCCAGTCACCACAAGCGTTTGTCCCTGGTTGATTGAGAAGGAGATATTCTGAAATACTACCCTTCGGTTGAACACCTTTGATAGATTTGAGGCTTCGATCCGCAACATTATTTCCCTTCTCTTATCAAAGCTATTTTTCCTTTTGTTATCCTATCAGGAAGTTGAATCACAAATACATAAACCCCGGATGGACATTCTCTGTTCGAGTTGTTTCTTCCGTTCCACGAAAATGCAAGGGGGCCCAAGGGATGCGGTATGGGTACACCGCTAAAACTGTATATCAGGTCCATGCTGCTCGAAAAAATCGTGAGAGTTCCTGAAACATCGGGCTGGGAAGAAACGGGAAAAAATGCCGATCCCTGCTGACCGGGAAAAAACGGGTTCGGAAATGCAGCGCCTTCCCTTGTTCTCCCCCCCTGTGCATTGCCTTTGTACAAATCCCACATGAACCAGTTGGTCTCATCAGGAACGATAAGTTTTGTGAATATACCCGCACCAGCTTCTCTGTAAGTGTCATCAACCTTGGTTCTACTCAACAGGATTGAAAATGGAAATGAATGCGAAGTTGATTGGGCAGAATTAAAATTCACGTTTGAGACAATCAGCGTCAAGGTATCCGACTCACTGAGGACTTGATAATATTTCGATGAAAGACCATCTAGTGTTCCGTCAACCTCGCGACGCTCAGAGGACAACTCAATCGGCGTTTGAGTCATCAGAGGATAGTTGCTTCCTTCTGGATAATATCGCGCTGAATCAGCGCGCTCACCTGTGAAATAATTCCAAAGGGTCCACTCTGCGAAGGCGGCACGAAAGTTAATGCCATGTTCCTCGAGCATGTTGTCGATTGCTTCTAAGGGTCGAACGTTTCGGATATGTTCCCAGGAGCGACGCATCGCATCACGACCGAATTTCTTTTCTGTATAATGACCCCAGATCGCCCGGCTATACATGAGGATGTCAGTCGGGTCACTAGACGTAAATGTAACTTCGGGGGTTCTGAACTGTCCTCTGGGCTGTCCGTTGGAGAAACGCATGTACTCATAGTAGTCGTTGACATCTGAATAGACCACATCCTCCATCCACACGGAAGTAATTTCCAGATAGTATCGATCTGCGTTCCAGTAGCCGTAGCTGCCGATTTGTATTGCATGATGAAATTCGTGCGCAAGCGTTACACGCAACGCGGGCAACCCCCTGTTGTATGCTGGGTATACAAATGTGAAATCATTGTCAATTGTTACATAACTCGTATAGCGCCCCCCATCGGGTTTGTTATCGAGCGGGACTTCAGGAGATGTGAACCCATAGGCCGGAATGTCTTCAATATAAATATCATATTCATTTCCACCGCCTGCTCCACCATCGGAAGGCGGGGTTGCATACCCGAGGGCGCCGGTTTCAAAAGCGTACACATAATTCGCAATCGCGGCGACGGAGTCGGCATATTCATCGGCAGTTCCTTCAATACGATGAAGGGAATCGTCTAACATCGCTGGAGCATTATTGCCAACCGTATCGTAATGGATCTTGAAGTTTCCAGCAATTATAGATTTCTGCCGCTCTTCACGAGCAAGCAGGCTCACCAGCGCAGATCGCCCCTTCAGATCCAGCGATGAATGTTGGGCGAGTGCCTGAGAGATCATTGGAAGTCCACATTTGCTATTGTCGTCGGCACTATCGCCACGAGCAAGAACAGTCCGAAGCTGAAGATAGTTATCTCTATGGTGTTGCCGAATCGAAAGAGTTTGTCCGTTCACACCCACCACCGATAGCAAGACACATATGATTGCCAGGGATGTTCCAATTGCAACGCGGCTCATCTTTTAAATGGACTAAATAAAACTGACACTGTGCCTCTGCTCCCGTGCGAGAGGATCAGATCCTGCACATGTGACTGCCGGAGGCTCCCGATGCGGATAGAATTTACCCCAACTGCCGAGCATACCGAAACAGGATCACTATACAAGCCATCTCGTCCACGAAACATGACAACGATGGAATCCTTTCGAGTATCAATGAACGTAATGTCAACGTTGCCGTCGTCATCAGCATCGTTGAGAATAATTGCATCATCATCGAATGAATGAATGCCCCGGATCCATTGAAGTGTGTCCCTGAACGTTCCGTCTCCGTTACCATAGGCGATGGCGAGGGCGTTCACAGGAGTTCCCAGGACTACCACAAGGTCTTTGAATGGATCGTTATTCACATATCCCGTGATAATTGACCGCGTACTCGAAACGGAATCGGAATAGGACAAAAGAGATTGAGCAGATCCGAAATGAAATCGACTATCTGCAGACGCGATCGAGAGCGTAGTCGCTGTACTCCGTCCGTCGTGAGTTGCGAAGAGCAGGTCATATCGTCCACTATGCGTGACATCATCGACTGCCAAAGCTATTATCTTATGTGGAAGGTTCGATCGTAAGTTTCTCTCGAGAAATTTTCCTCCCGCAACGCGCTCAAACAAGGAAAGTGAGACCGCGCCGTCCCTTGGATCCATGTAGCGAACAAGCAGATCCATTTCCCCGGTAACCGTATCTTCTTTTGCAAGAAGGACAACAGGATTTGATCCAGTCGACAGCGTAAATACGGTTGATCGACTAATATCATCTGCGAGACGAATCACCGATACTTTGTCGGTAGCGGGATGCGAGGTGATAAGCGTTCGTTGTGCATTGGCAGGTGATGCAACATTCTTTACATAGAGCGGCTGCTCTGGAAGTTTCATTTCCTGCTGGCCGATAAAACGACCCTTCCCCTTGTTGAACAGTATTGAAATTGCGGAAGAGGCTTGATTCGCAACCGCGATATCCAGTAAGCCATCGCCATCGAGGTCACGAACTGCCAATCCGTACGGTGTACTGCCAACTGCAAATTCACTTGGCCATTGTGACGGATGAGAGCATCCGGCATTTGCAAGGGCGATCAATCGTCTTGTAGATTGGTCAACAAGAGCAAGATCGACTTTCCCATCTCCGTCAAGATCCGTTATTGTCCATGAGACGGTGTTTGCAGCAACACCAAATAGCACCCGAGGACTATATTCAGTGAATAACGTTCCTAACGCTACAAGCACACCTTCGTGAGTGCATGAAATAATGTCTGGATAAGCATCCCCATTCACATCGAGAAACTTCACTCCGCTGGGGGTTGCGCCGCACTGAATGGTGGCAGTCGGGGTAAACTCTCCAAGTGAATTTCCATTGAATACAGAGATGGCGTTGCTGCCTGGCAAAGTTACAGCAACACTCAACTTGCGTTGCTTTGAGACGCTCGTGATCGCCAACTCTTCGGGCTGATCAGCCAGTTCGATAGTGACCTGTTCCGAAAAAATCATCTTGCCGATCCCGTAAAACACTTCCATTTCATTTGACAACCAGTTGAGAAGCAGTATATCGGTGATACCGTCACCATTGAGATCTACTGTCTTGAGGTCACTCACAGAAACCTCCGGAAACAAAGTCGGTCCAAATATGTAGTTACCATCAGGCCTGCACAAAAGAGTGCTTACACCAGTACTGTTCTTTCCAAACAACAACAAGTCCTTACGACTGTCGTTGTTCACATCGCCGACTTCGATACATTGAGCCTGCGATTGCAGAACGATGTTTTTCTCATCAATTGCAGCAGTTGTCTTTCGTTTGTGGATAGTAACCGACTCACCGTCTGAAGCCAGCGTACCATAATCAGTATATCCATTGTAGCCCGAATCCAATCGAACAATCACACGTGGATTGTTGGTGATGTGATGCGAGCTGGTCTCAAGAAAACTACCCTGTTGAGTCAAGGAATAAAAGTGGATTTCAGGAGCTTCCTCAGAAAGTACTGCGAGTTCCGTTTTCCCATTTCGGGGAATCCCTGCAGCCATCCCAAGCGGCTTGAATCCTAATGTAAGGTCGGACATAGCACCGAACGATACAAAGGAACGCTGGGGATATGCAGATGATGAGCAAAGCAGATTCATTGTGAAAAGACCCAATACCAATCCCCGGCGAGATTGGTGCTGCAATTGAAAAGACGGAACGATTCCGCAGATCGAGCGCAAGGATTACCTGTAGTTAGGCTGGATTCCTTCGTTTCAGACGAAGTTCTCTCCGAATCATTGCCTCTTCATACCTTCTTTGTTCATCTTCTGTAGTTGGTGTGATAGATGGTATAGAAACTGGCTTGCCAGTCTGATCAATTGCAACAAACGTAAGATACGCTGTATTTGCTCTTCGAGAGGGCCCGCTGAATAAACCGTAGGCGGTAACCAGCACACCCACTTCCATTGACGTATTAAATGCCCGGTTGACTGATGCCTGGAGGGTTACAATTTCTCCAAGTTTAATAGGATAATGAAAACTCAACTCATCAACAGAAGCCGTGACGCATACCTTGTTACAATGTCGCTGGGCAGAAATAGCGGCAGCAATATCAATCCAGTGCATGAGTCGACCGCCGAGAAGATTCCCAAGCTGATTAGTGTCGTTGGGGAGAACAATCTCTGTTGTATATACCTGGGATTCGTGAACGAGCTTGGCTTGCATTGGGGTCACGGTCGCAGGCTGGATGAAACGCCCGGATCTCCTGCATGCCCCGTCTTTGTCCCTGTTTCTTTACCACTCACCGGTGCGCTCGCTGCCGACTCGATTTGTTCTTTCAAATGGTCCACCTGAGAACGCAGCACGCTGTTAGGAAATCGCTCTATAAATTTGTCGAGCACGATATGTGCCTCCTCGTATTTCTTTCGGGCAAAGAGAACTTCAGCTTTGCCTATATACGAGAGAGGAGCAAACTCCGTATCAT
>JBGPGQ010000063.1:0-12113 GCA_041483995.1 Bacteroidota bacterium | reverse complement strand
GCTCCTCTGGCAGATATACCAGCTTGGACCCATTTGCCTCTTTCATTGTTTTCGTCTAAATTGACTTAGTTACTCCACAGTTTCTTCAAAAGCGGCACATCCACATTGCTCTCTCTTGCTGAGTTGTAGCATCCGATTCGGCGGTGGGTAACCTCACTATACAAAGACATTGTATCCTGTTTGAAAGCGACATACATCAATAGTACAGAGTCTGAAAAGCGCGTTCGAACACCTCCACTCATTTTTCCCCGACCCGCAGAACACTTCACAGGCTGCTGAAGGAACGGATTCTTAATGGCCAGCATAGCATGATTGGTAGAACGGTTTCTCATTACAAGATCCTTGAGAAGATCGGCCAGGGCGGCATGGCTATTGTGTACAAAGCGGAGGATCTGAAGCTAAAACGCATTGTCGCAATCAAGTTCCACTCCAATAATCCTTCGATTCGTTCCGACGAACGCAAACGATTCCTTCGCGAGGCCCAAGCTGCTTCCTCACTGAACCATCCGAATATATGCATCATTCACGAGATTGATGAGTTTGAAGACGGTACGTTCATCGTTATGGAGTATGTTGATGGTGTAACACTCCATGATTGGATACGAAAGAAAGCGGACTCCACGGAGACTCTCCCCGACTCGTATTATCATGAAGCAGTTGCTATTGCTCTGCAGGCAGCAAGTGGACTAGGAAAAGCTCACGACAAAGATATCATTCATCGCGATGTGAAATCAGAAAATATAATGGTAACGCACGATGGGCGCGTGAAAATAATGGATTTCGGTCTGGCGAAGCTGCGAGACACGAGTAAGCTTACGAAGACCGGGTCAACAATTGGCACTGCTGCGTACATGTCGCCTGAGCAAGTGCAGGGCCTCGACATTGATCATCGCACCGATATCTTTTCCTTGGGAGCAGTACTATATGAAATGTTCACCGGACAACTGCCATTCCAGGCGGATTATGAATCAGCCCTGATGTATCAAATTGTCAACGTTGACCCAAGACCCTTGGTGGATGTACGCAAGGGAGTGATTGGGGCTCTGAATAACATTGTGATAAAGTGCCTGCAAAAGAGACGTGAAGACCGCTATCAGTCAATGCGTGAGGTTATCAATGATCTCGAACGATACGAGCAAGGGCAATTGTCTGAGATCGTTCATCCTGTGAGAGACACTGCACAACAACGAAAACTTGCCGCCCTCATGTTCACCGACATCGTCGGCTACAGCTCTTTGACACAGAAGAACGAGGCGCTGACACTCGATCTGCTTGACGAGCATAGACGATTGTTACGATCATTGTTTCCGAAACATCAGGGTAAAGAAATCGAAACGATAGGTGATGCGTTCTTTGTCGAATTTGCAAGCGCATTGGAGGCTACACGCTGCGCGATTGAGATTCAAGAGGCGTTGCACGAGCGGAACGCCGCAACCGCTATTGAAAGACACATTCGTTTACGGATCGGCCTCCATATCGGAGATGTCGTGGTCATGGGAGACAAAGTTCATGGAGACGCGGTGAACATAACGGCAAGAATACAGTCTCTTGCTGAACACGAAGGCGTTTGCATTTCAGAGGACGTCGAGCGACAGATCAGGAACAAAATCGATCGCCCCGTCCAAAAGCTGGGTAGAGGGGAACTCAAAAACATCCAATTGCCCGTCGAGATCTTCAAAGTCGTTATGCCTTGGGAAAGTGTATCCTCTCCATTCTTTGTGCAGGTTTTATTTTTGGCGCGACAAAAACAAGTGCGCAGGTATGCACTTGCTTCTATTATGCTTGCAGGGCTTGTGTATGGCGGTATGGGGATCTACAGGTACTATCGGGGGCATTGGGGGAGACAACCAATCAAATCGATTGCAGTCTTGCCATTTGAATACTCAAGCGATGTCCCGGAGTACATGAGCGATGGGCTTACTCAGGCATTAATCAATCGTCTCTCTGAGCTTCCGTTCCTGAAAGTGATTTCAGGCCGTTCCGTATTTCGTTACCGAGGAAATGTTGTCGACCCCTTGAACGTAGGACGCACCCTTGGTACAGACGCGATCGTTAAGGGAAAGTTGACAAAAGTCAGCAACGACTTTTTCATCAGCACGGATCTTCTGGACACGCGCACCTCTGACGTCACTTGGAATGACAGAGACAAACCTCTCGACATACTTGATGCCCCACAGGAGATAACTAAACAACTTGCTGGAGAATTGGGCATACCACTGAGCGATAAGTTGCAACAACGAATGAGCCGGCGTTACACCAGCAACAGGGATGCCTATGATGCATATCTGCGCGGCGTGTTTCATCTTTACAAGAGCGACAAGGCCGACAACAGTCTGGCCATCGAGTATTTTACGCAGGCTCTTCAGAAGGATTCTATTTTTGTCCAAGCTTTAGTGGCGCTGGCCCATGCACAGCAATATAGATATGAGCGTTCATGGGAGAAGAAGAAGCAGATCTTGATTGATGCGGGTGCCAATTGCAGGAAGGCACTACATATTGACTCGTTGGACGCGAATGCTACAGCAATACTTGGTGTAATTGAAGGAACGCTTGGGAATAGTGGGGAATCGACGAGGCTTTCAGAGAAAGCCCTTGGCATTGATCAGAACAACATCATCGCTCTGACGAATCTCTACACGGTGAATGAACCCATGAAAGCCTTCACGTTTGCAAAAAAAGCTCAGGAAATTGATCCTTTGTATTGGGGAGTATACAGCAACCTTGCCCAGAGTTACGTCCAGATGAAGAATTATTCCGACGCCATTGCATCGCTCCAGCGATCGATCGAACTTGAATCAAATAACAGCGACTTATGGAACAATCTGGGATTTCTCTATGAGACTCTTGCTCAACCAGAGAGCGCAACGGTGTGTTACAGGAAAGCCCTTCAGATAGACCCGACCAATCAAATTGTATATGAACCTCTCGGGTGGCTTCTTCTATCAAAGGGAAAACCCGTCGACGCCGAGTCACTTTTTGTCAAAGGCACTGTGATGTGGCCAAGCGATCACGGATTGCTCTACGACCTTGGTGCAACCCTTGCACTCAAAGGGAACTCGACTGCTGCACGAAATACCTTTCAAGAAGGGCTAAAGCTAGTTCAACAGAAACTCAAAAAGGATCCCTCGGGTGATATCCAATCATTCGAGGGTCTCTTCCACGCACGCCTTGGAAATATCACGCTTGCTCATGAGTCGGCAAACAAAGCACTTCGGCAGGACTCTACAAGTGAAGTCGCTATCAAAGTGACACGTATCTATGCGGTGCTTGGTGAGAAAACCAAGATGCTGGAATCATTCAAGCGTGCAAAAGGACTAGATCCCACATACAATTCGACTTTTCTTTCCTCCGCTTTAGACTTTGAAAGATATCGAACCGATCCCGATTTGCTCGCCATTGCCAGACAGGACTAATGGGAGTTCTTTAGAATCCTACTTGGCTCGCCAAGACATAACGCTACTTGAGCAAGAGTAACTTCTTCACTTGCGTGAAACTTCTGGGGTAATTCCCAATACCGTCTGCTTCCATCCTGTAGAAGTAGACTCCGCTACCAACGGGAATGCCCATGTTGTTTCTTGAATTCCAGTCGATTGACTTATGGCCAGCCGTTTGTATCTGCTGGACAAGCATCTTTATCTCCTGTCCAAGAATATTGTAGATCTTTAACGTCATATGCGCTTCAACCGGTAGCTCGTACCGGAACGTGGTTGTAGGATTGAACGGATTCGGATAGTTCTGATACAACGCAAACTCATTCGGAAGTTGCTGTTGTCCACCATCGACACCGACACCGGTTGCATCCAATGTGTATAGCACCAAAGAATCTTCCGGCACGCCAGGCGGTACTTCCGATTGTTCATAGCGAAAAGACAACCGTACACGCAAGTTCGTATCGCCGTCTGAAGTCATCGCATATACGCGCTTGACTGCAAGTGAATCGAACGCCATTCGCTGTGGCTTGCCGGTGGGAGGGGGTCGAACAATGACCCAACGTCTATTTGGATAGAGGCTATCAGTTTTGATCGTATTGGTTACAGGATCGACGGTAGAGGGAACTCGAATGCCAAGTGTCCCAAAATGTGATGGAATCGTATCTGGAAAAGTCGTCACAGTAACAAACGAGGGATATGCACCTATCCCGGAAAACTGGACGTATGTACTGTCGCTCTCAAAACGGTAGCGTTCCGGAAGATTCGGTTGTATTCCACGCCGTATCGTACCGCGACCAACTTTCCCACTACCGATCAGCCCTGCCGGATCTGTTCTTTGGATAATCAGACTATCTGGAGAGCGCAAGTTGATGAGGTTGCGAACTTCACATTGATTGTTCACTGCGATGTTCCCTGTACTTGTCATTACTGAACCAAGTTCGACGCGTACACTATTGAAATTTCCTGAAAACGAGCCCGCGCCGGAAAATGGGATTATTGAATTGCCCGGGATGAACGCGGAAGAAGGTCCCCGAATCCAACTCCTGCTTGATCTGATCACGGCCGATGCAAAAGCATCAACCTGCAATGTGCCATTGAGAACAACATCCCCGCCAATGGAGTCTTCAGCGCTTGATTGAATCAAAAATAGACTTCCGTCGTCTACTACCAATGTACTATTGACAACCAGACGAGCGGGCGAAAGTAGCGTAAGATTACCTCCGGAATAGATGTTCAATGCACCAACGTAATCAAGGCCGATCCCCTTCCGCGGATTGTTCGGTGTACCGCCCGGAATGATGACACTATCTGTTGGCGCTGGGACTGCACCAATAGTATCGTTCCGACTCCAGTTCTGCGGATTTGACCAGGCTTGGTCGGCTGTCCCCATCCAGACAATTTTGTCCCACGCACGTCCGTTCACGCGAATTGAATCCCCTCCGCCAGCCCCGTTGTGCGTAAAGACTACGTGACTATTATAGAACCCGCTTGCTGGCGGAGTGAACGTCACATAGAATTTTTGTGCTTGTGAAGGAACAATGATTGCACTGCTTGGGGTGACTGAGAATTGAGGATTACGCGAGACGGCCGAGGTGATCATTAGTGTATCTCCTCCCGTATTCGTCACGGTCATGCTGTCCTGTTTACTCTGGCCTCTGCCAACAATGCCGAATGGGATTGTGGTTTTGTTGGGGGAGAAGTACGGACCACTACCAACGATTCTGATGTCATCAATGTACCAACCCGCTCCCTCGGAACCACCATCGGAAGTGAACAGAAATGCAATTTGTACAATCGAATCGGCGTACGCCGTCAAGTCCGCGAACGGGGATGTCCACACGCCACCGCTTGTGTTTGTGTAGGGACCAAGGATCGTATTCCATGTGGGACTATCCTCTGTCCGCACCTGGACGTAACCATTATCGCCACCCGAGATACTATACCAATGCTGGAACCTTAGATTTGGATTTCCGTTTGTCCTCGAAAGAAGAAACTTGGGGCTGATTAGGCGTGTGCTTGCGAAAGGTGGGTAGTTTCCACTTAGGACTGTTCCTGCACATTGCGGTCTCGAATATGCAGTGTCAGGACCAGGTGCAGGTGTACGAGCCGGCACACCAACTTGCCATATACCTCGTTCAGCAGACCAATCCCCAAGACCATTCTCCCAATTCTCAAACGTGTTGAACACGATTGGCCCTGTTATTACTGCGACTTCGTCGATGTACCAACCAGAAAGCTCGCTAGAACCATTGGAAGTAAAACGAAATGCAATTTGTACACTTAAGCCTGCGTATGCACTCAAATCAATAGACGTATATGTCCATCCTCCTGAGTAACGTAGATTATACGTAGGTGAAACTGTCTGCCACGTTGTGCCGTTGTCTGTACTGATTTCCACGCTCCCACCATCACCCTCAAATATGTCATACCAATGCCAAAACCGTAACCGCGGATTTTGACTCGCATCTGGAACCACAAATGATGGACTTCTCAGTCGAGAATCCGCAAAGGGTGGATAGTTACCATCCAACACCGTTGCCGCACAGTTCTGCCCGGAGTATGCACTCCCGGGTCCGCTTGTTGGTACCCCCACCTGCCATGTGCCCAACTCAGCATACCAATCTCCCATGCCGGATTCCCAATTCTCAAATGTGTTGAAGACAATCGGTCCGGTAATCAATGCAACATCGTCGATGTACCAGCCGGGTGCCTGGAATGCATTGTCCGAAACAAACAGAAATGCAACTTGCACCGTCGAGTCAGCATACGACCGTAAGTCAATGGACGTGTTTGTCCATCCACCACTATAGTTCGTGTAGTTTGAGTATATTGTCTGCCAAACACCGTTTCCTACCTTGATTTGTACACTTCCAGCATCGACTCCCGTCATACTGAACCAATGCCAGAAACGAAGACGTGGATTCTGACTTGCACTCGGTACAACAAAGGGAGTATGTCGTACCAATTGGGTATTAGCATTGGGAGGATAGTCTCCTCCCAATACGGTGGCAGCACAATGTTGCCCTGAATGTGCGCTGTCGGGACCGCTCGTCGGAGCCCCGACCTCCCAAGTTCCAAAAGTCACATCCCAATTGTCTTGCCAGTTTCCTTCCCAACCCTCAAACCAGAGCGTATCTATTGTCTGAGACATCGAGAGGCTTGGTAGTAGCATGGCGAAGCCGAAAGAAATAAAAATGAGAGGGAGCAACCTTTGGGCAATTGATCTGCATTGGGAAATGTTCAAGAATGTCACTGCTGCCTCCTGTTTATTATCGAAATGAGTTATTCCCCGGAACGGCTCGACGAATGTGAGAGGTTTCTCTTAGAGTTTGTTAAGATCAACAATGCAAAACAAATCATATGCGCAAAAAAACTATCTGAGCAAGGAAAGCCCGTCATGAAATGGCAGGACTATTTGAGAATCAACAACTTCTTCACTTGTGTGAAACTTCTTCCCTGAATCCCGGTGCTCACAGCATCCATTCTATAGAAACACACTCCACTCCCCACTGAACTTCCTGCACTATTGGTTCCGTTCCAATCTTGCTGCTTGTATCCCGGCGACTGGACCTCATTGACCAGTGTCTTCACCACCTGACCAAGAACATTATATATTTGCAGCGAGACCCTGCTCTCAACGGGGAGCTGGTACTTAATAGTGGTCGTCGGGTTGAATGGGTTGGGATAGTTCTGTTGTAGTGAAAACTCAGTAGGGATTTCTTTGCCCGTTACGCTTATGACAACTCGATGCGCGGCAGGATTGGGGATCTTCATGCTCCCCTCGCCAGTCAAGCTCTTTTCTGCAAACAGTTTTCCTCCTACGCCATCATTCAATGTGTAGCCTGTATTGCCTTTGATCTTCCAGGAGACAGTCAATGGATAGAAGTCTGATTGTATCACTATCGGCAGCTCGATCGCATTGTCCAGATGCGCCGGATGCATGCTCAACATTAGTCCACCTTCGGCTGATTCAAATCTCGCATCGAAAGCACCTGCAGGGGGCTTTGGCGGCATCTCATACAATGCGGCTGGAATGTTGCCAACTTCCGTTCCAAAGTACAGTGTTTGCGCGCCGACCCCGGCCTCGGCAATTGTCACACTGTTCATTGCATCGAGAACACTTGTGCCGGTTTGACTGAAGGCTCGCGCAGGTTTGGGCCCTGATGCTCCAAAGTAGAATTTCCCATTTCCATTTGCCTTCTTCCAATACCCTTTCCCCGGTTCAATCGTTGTCACAATCACGTATCCCCCCGAATATCCGTACCAGTGTGAAGCTGCAAGATTCACATAGGGAGTAGTAATCTGTGTTGCCGTATCAACGATGTCGGACACCGATCCCATAATGTTCCACCCCGGCATCACTGCAATCGAATCGCTCTGTCTTGTACTATCTGAAAAGCTCCACACGCCTGCGGATGGAAATTTCTCCCAGAACCCAACGCCGTTTTCCATCGTGTAATCCTGTTGGTATCCAGTCGCTCCAGCAAACTTGAACGCGTAAGGAAATGCCGCACTTGGGAAGAGGTGCTGCACAGAATCATTTGTAGCTATCACAGGGTTGGAAATAAGGTTCCAGCCAGAAAGCAAAGAAACAGTGGGCGGTGTTATAAGATAGAATAGCTTCAACGAGTCCTCGGGTACACCCACGGGGACTTCCGATGGATCATAGCGAAGAGTCAGATGCGCTGTGAAATCAGTGTCCCCTCCAGAGCTGATTGCGTAGACACGCTGAACAGCAAGAGAATCCAATGAAAACACATCAAGTGGTCGTCCTGTCGGCGGCGGTCGAACGATCACCCATCGTCTATTGCTGATATGCAAACTATCGCCTCGTATGGTGTGCGAGTTTACATCAACTGTAGAGGGGACAATTACTCCGAGTCTTCCGAAACTTGATGGGGTTGTGTCAGGATACGTGGTAACTGTTACAGACGATGGATAGGTACCACTCCCGTAAAACCGTACGTATGTGCTCTCGCTCTCAAAGCGGTAGTGCGCTTGTTGAGTTGTTACTGTGACAGCCGGTGAATACAGGCCACTACGGGGAATCCGTGAATCCGCGCTATCACCCTTGAAGCGATAACGTGCTGCGAGAATCGGCTGTATTGCGCGTTGAATAGTGCCACGAGAAACCTTCCCAAGGCCAACAAGTGCTTGTGGTGCTGCAAGAGAGAATGAGAGTGTATCCGCGGCTGTAAGGTTCACATCATGCATAAGTCCAGCTTGGTTACTGACGAGAGCATTCGCAGTGATGGACATTACTGACGCACTATCGATGGTTAGATTATAAAAATTGCGTTCGAACGTTCCCGTTCCAGTGAAGAAGACTGTTGAACTTGCTGGAACAAATCCCAAATCAGAAGATAAATCGGGACGGATTGTCCAGTTGCCTCCGACGACGATTCCTGTTACCGCCGGTGGACGAAGCGCAAGTGTGCCATGCACATTCACATCGGCCAAGACTACGAAACGCGCAAGCGCTGGTGTAATTGTCAATATCCCGCCCGAAAGAATGTTCAGTGCACCAATGATAATCTGTTCTTGCGGTTGATAGATCACTGGGTTAATGGTTGAGGACCCAATGATCACGCTGTCGCCAGGGAGCGGCACACCGGGTGGCGTCCAATTGGAGGCATTGTTCCATGAGGAATCAACGGCACCTGTCCAGAGCCATGTGCGAGGCACCAGTGGAGGAATTGCGCAAACCAAGATCGCACCTCCTTCCCCAACTGCATAACCAACATACCCAGTTACGTAGGGCACGAACCCAGTTCCGTAAGGAACGAACTGAATAGAGTTCAACCGATTGCGAGTAGGGCAATTTACCCGAAACCACGTGACACCCGCGTTTGTGCTACCGAGTATCAAGCCACTGTCTCCGCAGGCTGTTACAAAAAGGGAGCCCGCAGCGCTTACGGAACGAAGATTCAAAGTTGTCCCACTTGTCACGCTTGCCCACGTCAATCCCGCATTTGTCGTCCTAATAACGTTGCCATTCTTACCTACAGCGATGGCAGTGGATGAACCCAGATGAGTCACTCCGAAGAGGGTATCTGGCGTCGGACTTGATGGAGTCTGCCAGGAAATGCCACCGTTAGTCGTGCGAACAATGGCCCCGGCAGCACCAACTGCAACGCCGACTGACTGGCTGCCAAACGACACGCTGCATAGTGTTGTACTATTCGCCTGGCTAGACCAGGAGGTACCCCCGTCCGTGGTGCGTAGGATACGAATTTTCCCAACAGCAACAATCGTGTTGGGATTTATCATAAATGCACTGTTCATTAACGAATCTATTCGAGTGCGATACACCTGTGTCCAAGAATCTCCACCATTTGTTGTCTTCAAGATACTACAATTAGATTGGTTGCCGTCTACCTCGACGCCATTCAGTGGGTCCACAAAATGTGCATCGATGCCAAATGCAGTCCCTCCCCATTCGGTGAATTGCCAGCTGTTTCCTCCGTCTGTGGTGTGGACAGACCCTCCATAATGTTGATTGTCAAGATGCGCATCAACATAGCCCCACCCCTTTGCTGCAGAAGAAAAAACAACCTTTGTAATTGGATACCGCATCCCCGCACCTGCTTCGGCCCAAACTAGTCCAGAGTCTGTCGATAGGCGAATCCTGCCATATGCACCCACAGCAAGCGCGAGATTTCCTTCAACCATGGTGATGCTTGACAGCAATTGACTCATCGAAGAGTACTCTACAGATTGGATCAGGGTGCTCCAATTTAATCCACCGTCCGATGTTCTGTAAATTTGATGATTGAAATAGGGCGGATGGTATACTCCCCCAACCGCAACTCCCACCATCGAATTCTGAAACGCTATTTTGTTAATGGGTGCCGGTGCATTGCCAGAATTAGTGAACACTACACTCCAAGTTTGACCGCCATTTGTAGTCATTAGTATTTGGAAGGGAAACGTTGCAAAACCCTTCTGCGAGCTAGTGAACCAAACTGAAGTTCCCCCAGCCAGACTGGCTTGGAACAACCAGTGCTCTCCCCCATCTGAGGTCCTCAATACCACTGAATCGCCCACAACAACACCACTGGTTGGCGTAGGGAAGAAAACTCCATTTAATTGACGGGTTACTCCACTGGTTTTGCGCGACCAAACGCCTCCACCATTCGTTGTGCGAAGCACGATCCCAGAGTCTCCCACTGCAACTCCGTTATTGACATCAGAAAAGAAAATCCCTCGAAGAGTCCGTTCCGTTCCACTTGATTGTGTTTCCCAGTTATCTCCACCATTCTGAGTATGAAGTATCACACCGTTATCACCTACAATAAAGCCAAATGTGGAGGTAGGGAAAAAAAGGGCCCTGAGATTCTTATCGACCCCTCCGGCATAGTGTCGCACCTCCCAGGAATCTCCGCCGTTGTTGGTGCGAACGACCGTTCCGTATTTGCCTACCGCAATTGCCGTGAGGGAGTCCAAAGCGCGCACATCATTGAGTGTATTTCCTTGTGGCAACGGGTTTAGCCATTGCCATGCTGTCTGCGGGTTATCAAGTGGATCAGTACGTGGATCGCGACCAATCCACTTTGTTTGTGAACACAATAATAGAAAGTCCGAGAATAGAAGAAGAATGAGCGTGGTTATTCTACGACAAGTCCACATACGCCCTCCACGGAATTGGCCTCTGACTGACCGGCGATCAGTTACTTAAGTAATATCGTCTTCCTCACTTGTAAGAAACTCTTCGGTTGAACCCCCGTACTTTCCGCTTCCAATCTACAAAAATACACTCCACTGGCAATTGTGCGTGTTGCGTTGTTTGTGCCATCCCATAGCACAGTTCGATATCCGGCGTCTTCAATGTTATCGAGCAGTGATTTAATATTTGGCAAGCATGATCCATTCGCTGCTACTTGAGAATTAGTGCTCTGGAAAATTACTTAAGCGCAAAACTTGAAGTCAAATAGAAGTTGACGGTTTCCGGAGACTTTGCAGCTATAAGGTTTATGGCAGCTCTGTTGGCTGCATTCAACCACACCCCTCCGCCAAACGAGCTGTGCCACATATTCGAATGTTCTCCAGCAAGAAACACTCGACCTACATCGGCAATCAAAGAAAGTCCCACTTTCCCTGGAACAAACAGGTTGACGCGTCCCAGAGTTAGCCTCATTTCGGTTTGGCCAAACACCGATGCATCTCCAGCAAACCTCTCCCTTGAAAAGCCCCTGAGGTCGTATCGTCCGCCCAGAATTGAAGCATGAAAGAAGGGGTAAGTCCCAAATGTTTTCTCCGCGCCGATCCGGAGAGCAAAGGTCATTTCCGAAAGGAAGCTCGTCGGGATATAGGTTCTCACATCAGCACTCGCTTTCCCAAACTGCAACTT
This sequence comes from Bacteroidota bacterium, assembly GCA_041483995.1. GTDB lineage: Bacteria > Bacteroidota > Ignavibacteria > UBA10030 > UBA6906 > JBGPGQ01. The sequence goes on along the minus strand of JBGPGQ010000063.1, from coordinate 332 downwards.
ATTACTGAACAGTTTTGGGTAGAATGCTCCAGCAACACTAAAATAAAGTCCACGGGATGGTGCTAGTCCGCCATCCCTGGTATCATACGTGCAGCCCATGCTGAAGCCGAGGGAAGACCATTTTCCCATGCCGTACGTCTTCATTTGGTCCAGAAAATTGTTCTTCTCCGGCTTGACATTTGAATACTCATATGCAACACTAATGCTTGTCTTGACTGGACCGAAAATTCCAAGAGTAGCGGTTGGCTGAATATGAACATATTGGTATCTTGTTTCATAATAGTTTGTTTCCACAAGGTTCTTGTCCCGGAGAGACTCGTTGCCAAATCCAT
>JBGPGQ010000062.1:0-12224 GCA_041483995.1 Bacteroidota bacterium | reverse complement strand
TGGGTTCGCGATGGGATACGTTGGCTCGCTCGTTTCTCTCGTTATTGCAATCCCGTTATACAAAGAAGGTTTTGCTCCAGATAATCTTAACAACGTAAGGCTGAGTTTTGTAATTGCCGCTGCAATGTTTCTAATGTTTTCTGCTCCTTTGTTTTTGCTTCTTAAGGATAAAACTCGGGCGCCCGTCATTTCAAAAACATCGTATGTGAGACTTGGCGCTCAACGCGTCCGCGAGACATTGAGTCATATCAGATCGTACAGACAAATCGCGAGGTTTCTTCTAGCGTTCTTTCTTTACAATGACGGCATCCTTACCGTCATTTCATTCGCATCAATATTTGCAAAGGACTCGCTTGACTTCTCGTTGCAGGAGATACTTATTCTATTTGCTGCTGTGCAGGCGTCTGCAATTGCAGGCTCGTTGATCATCGGACATTTTACAGACAAGGTTGGTCCCAAGAAGACGATAACCATCACCCTTTTCTGCTGGATAGCCGTGGTCATTGCAGCATACTTCGTGACTTCAAAAGCAGTGTTCTATGGTATCGCCACCGTCGCAGGTATTTCCATGGGAGGATCGCAATCAGCGAGCCGTACATTCATGACACTTCTTACTCCGCCCGATCGTGAAGCCGAGTTCTTCGGATTTTACGATGGTTTCTGTGGCAAGGCATCTGCGGTCGTCGGAACATTTGTTTTCGGTCTTCTCTCATGGGCAACAGGCAGCCAACGGATTGCCGTCGTCGCGGTTGGTATCTTCTTCATTGCGGGATTGACGTTGCTCCTTGGAGTTGAAGACCCTTTTGTCAGAACCAGCGGCTCCACAAGGAATCCTGTCCAGGAGTGACAGCAATGTATTTTACTTTGCAGCCCATTTTCCATAGATTCGTATAGACGATGGCAACATATTTCATATCTGATATTCATCTCGGCTTGGGCCGCGGGGAGAAAGAGAAAGCCAAAGAGGACCGTTTATTGAGCTTCCTCAGAACCATTCTTCCCACCACTGAACAATTGTTCATCGTCGGCGATTTGTTTGATTTCTGGTTTGAATACCAAACCGTAATTCCAAAGGGGTTTCACAGAACTTTGTCGGCATTGCAGGAGTTTACAGAACGTGGCATCCGGGTCAGCTACCTCGCGGGCAATCATGATTTCTGGATGGGTGATTTTTTTAAGACTGAACTGGGGATGGAACTCCATTCTGATCCGTTTGAGACAACGATTGATGGGAAGCGGATATATCTCCATCATGGTGATGGACTTGCAGAAAATGATATTGGCTACAGAATGATCAAACCTGTTCTGCGGAACAAGCTGAATATCTGGCTGTACCGATGGCTACATCCTGATATTGGTGTGAAACTTGCGAGGAGTTCGTCGCGCACAAGCCGCGATTACACTACTTCCAAGCACTTTGAGGAACAGGGTATGATAGAGTATGCGACAAGAAAAATCCGCGATGGAGTAAATATCGTCATCATGGGACACCGCCACCAGCCAAATGTCGTAACAATAGAAAACGGCCTCTACATAAACCTCGGAGACTGGATTTCTTACAACACCTACGGTGAGTTGTCAAATGGCGCAATGACACTTAAAACATGGAACACAAAGTGAAAAGACCCGGTAGCAAGAAGAAATCTCTCCGTCGCAGCCTTACCATCGGCGCTATCATTGTACTCGTTCTTGGCGCATACACGGTATACCTGTTTTCGGGTTTGCCTTCACTCGAACGGATTGAGCATCCAAAGCCGGAGCTTGCCACCAAAGTGTATTCGATCGACGGTGAAGTCCTTGATCAATTCTTTGTCAAAAATCGATCTCACGTTGCCCTGCATGATATTTCGAGAACTGTAGTAGACGCGCTGATCGCAACAGAAGATAAGGACTATTATAGCCACTGGGGAGTCGATCTTATCCGGTTTACAAAAGCAATGGTGAAAAATGTAATCTTCATGCGTAGAGAAGGCGCAAGCACAATCACGCAACAACTTTCCCGCAATCTTTACCTGGGGCACGACGACAAGAATTTTTTTGACACGGCAACAAGGAAGATTCGCGAATTCATCACGGCCGTGCAGCTTGAGCGCAGCTTTACAAAAGATGAGATTTTGGAGTTCTATTTAAACGTGGTGTATTTTGGCCGCGGGGCATATGGCATCGCAGCGGCGTCGCAATTGTATTTTGGCAAGCCTCCCGTTGATCTCACACTGAGTGAAGTTGCAACGCTTATCGCAATGCTCAAAGGGCCCGCATACTTTGACCCGATGAACCACCCGGATCGTGCGACGAACAGACGAAATGTTGTACTCTCTCAGATGGCAAAATACAATTTCATTACCACTGAGCAGGCGGAAGAGGCAAAGGCGGAATCGCTACAATTGAAATCCGGTGAGGATGTCGCCGTTGCCGGCATTGCCCCTCATTTTGTCGAAAACGTTCGACAACAACTTGCTGAAAAAGCTGAGAAGTATGGATTCGACTTATACCGAGATGGACTTTCTATTTATACCACACTCGACAGCAGAATGCAACGTTATGCAAATCAGGCGGTGGATGAGCACCTGAAAGAATATCAGCCCATGTTCGACGGTCTCTGGGATTGGAAAAAGGAAAAGGACGCTTTTACCCGGGTCATTGACCAATCCATTCGCACGTCTGCTGAATTCAGAAGGGCATCAAGCGCCATGCAACGCGACAGCGTGTACAAGGCGCTTCATAACAACCCTTCATGGGTGGAGTCCACCAAACGTCTCGCGCAAAACATTGAGGTGGGTTTTGTCGCGATGGATCCGAAGAGCGGAAATATTCTTGCCATGGTTGGAGGATCGAATTCCAAAACCTTCAAGTACGGACTGAACCATGTATCGCAGATTAGGAGACAGGCAGGTTCAGCGTTCAAACCTTTTGTGTATACAGTGGCGATCGACAATGGCTATCCGCCATGTTATGAATTGTTGAATCAGCCCGTTACAATCATGATGGCCGATGGAAAACGCTGGACGCCCTCCAATTCGGAAGGCGACTTCGGTGGAAAGGCTACGCTTCGCGAAGGTCTCAAGAAATCCATCAACCTTATCGCTGTTCGCGCAATTATGGAGATTGCTCCTGTAAAGCAAGTAATCGAATACGCCAAGCGTATGGGGATTACTTCACCTCTTCCACCATACGAATCTCTTGCCCTCGGTTCAGGGGAAGTTTCCCCTCTCGAGATGACTGCAGCGTACAGTGTCTTTGCAAACCACGGTATCTACGTGGAACCGATCTCCATTCTTAGAATAGAAGACAAGGATGGGAATGTCATCGAAGAAAACTCAGCGCTCGGAAGAGAAGTGCTGAGCGAAGAGACCTCGTATCTCATGACTTCGATGATGCAAGGTGTTGTCGACGAGGGATCAGGAAACCGGATACGGAATTTTTTCCATCTTCCAGCAGCCGGAAAGACGGGAACCACTCAGGAATTTGCGGATGCCTGGTTCATAGGATTCACACCACAGATTACAGCAGGAGTTTGGGTTGGCTTTGACAACAAGAGTGTGCACTTCACAAATTGGGATGGACAGGGGGGTCGTGCGGCCGCGCCCATCTGGGGAAGATTCATGAAGTACGTATACGATGATCCTACAATCGCTCTGCCGCTGGAATATTTTGAAAAGCCGGCATCCATATTCGCCGAGACCATTTGTGAAGACACAAAAAAACTCGCTACGGAATACTGCCCTCATACAACCACAGAGTACTTTACAGAGAAGACTCTTCCGGGAAAATGCAACAAACATACAACATCACGCTGGCTTGAGGGAGAGGAACCGAAGGGTACAATCAGCTTCTGAAATATCCTGAATCAGTCTGCGGTCAGTTCTTGTTCAAAAATCTCGTCCGAGTCGACGGTTTGTGCAGGCTTCTGCTTTTCTCTCTTAACAATCAAGAGAGGAACCGTTGCTAGTGCAAACAAGGCTGCAAGCTTGAGCAATTTCATGCTGTCCTCCAAAAAGAACTGGGTTGCCCTCAACGCGTTAACTGCTCAAGTATACGCAAACGACCGCCCGTAGCCAGTGACTGCACGCACGCGACGACCTTCACCGTTCTCCCGAAAAAAGCTGATTTTCCTCATCTAAACAACAAAAAAAGCCCTGTCAGAAAATCCGCTGACAGGGCCCTTTACGATCTTTGAGATCTATTAGCTATTTTACGAGCATCATTTTCTTCAGAAATGATGTTTCACCCGCCTGGAATCTATAAAAATACACACCGCTTGGAATGGCTTCTGCATTGAAGCGTACAGAATAGTATCCTGCCGGTCGTGATTCATCAACGAGCGTTACAACCTGCTGGCCTAACAGGTTATACACCTCCAACTTTACACGACTTTCCTTTGGCACCGCAAATTGAATGAGCGTCGACGGATTAAAGGGATCCGGATAATTCTGATCGAGGCCGAACGCTTTCGGGACTTCCTCGCCCCCGACACTCGTGAGTACGTTCACCTGAATCGGATCCGTAAAATTCACAGATCCATCAAGGTCCATTTGCTTCAACCTGTAGAAGAAAATCCCAGGAATGACTGTTACATCAGAAAAACCGTATGAGTGGGGTACAATGGTTGTTCCATGACCGGGAACAAAACTGTTAAGTATTGTTTGGAAGTCGTTAGCCGTACCAGGGGCCTTTTGTACCTCGAATCCATAGTTATTTGTCTCGGTAAGCGTTGACCAATCCAGACGTACTTGATTAGAGCCAATCACTGAAGCAGAAAAACTTACGAGCTGAATAGGAAGTGGGTCGCTATCAAACCCGACAAATGTTTGTTCAATTGATTGCGCATTGGAAGAGGCGATTGCACTGTTGAGCGAATCCCAATGTACATTGGGTGGTTGTGCTGCATTGAGAATCGGAAATGTAACCGTACATAACCTCTCTCCATCGGGTGTTGCAGTGGACAACGGTGCACCAGTCGGACCGATGAATCGAATCGTCACGACAACTTTGGTTCTCACAATCCCGCTTTGCATTGGCAAGTAGTTCTGCAAACTGTCAGCCAGGCCGTTGTACGTACCATTGAGATTGGACAAGTTTGGGCTGCCAAGCGCGGCACTGTTGTAGTCAAAAAGGAAGCTCGATGTTCCAACTAGAATTTCACTCGCGGGAACTGACCCAGGACTTGTTCTGCGCGCCCAAATTTCAAATGAATACACCCCTGCATTTTTCTCAAAATTCTTCATCGTCATGGTGGCGGTTTTCTGAGCGTGGGCACCAACAACTGAAACAGAAAGCAACCCAGCGAAGAAAGCTAGCCTTCGCATGACAAGGGTTGTTCTTGCATGCGTATTGAAGTGTTTAAGAAACACAGAATTCATACTTGTCATAATTATGGGCAGTAGAAAATCTGATTTGTGAAGACAGGGATCGTCCTCGGAATCAATCCGAAAAACCGAGATAAAAGATTGTGCAGGTAACTTTGTTTTATGCTTCTTGAGAAGGGCTAAAATACTTTGACCGACTTGATTTCGGTCTCCTCAGTGAAGGACTTCCCGTAACAAATATATGAAATCTCTGTTTCATAAACATCCTCTTTTACAATTTGTGTTTCTAATTTGCACATCGTTGTTCCAGAAAGAGGCTCACTAGGCTCAAATTTACTACAGAGAAGAATAAACGTTTTAGCGGATCTCATCAACCAATATTCTCAGCCATTCGGTTAAGAGGTTGTAGATCTATAACTTCATGCGGTTTGAACAGCGGGAGCTCAAGGAAGGAAAAAAACTACAAATAAGCGGGTTCGAGGAGATCGATTTATTTCAGGAGTAGTCCTTTCTGTATTTGCACAGATGATCTGCCGTTTTTCTCGAACGCAGAGAGACGGAAGAAATAGACTCCACTTGCGTACTTGCTTGCATCAAAAATCACCGAGTATGATCCGGCCATTGAGTCACCCTGATATAGGGTTTCTATTTCTTGGCCGACAAGATTATAGACTTTGATTTGAACGTGAGCTGATGACGGGATTGTGTACCGTATCGTCGTTACAGGATTGAATGGGTTGGGATAATTCTGAAACAACCGCACGGTTTGCGGGAAAGTCTGTTCCGGTGCCGAAGTCAACGTGGTATCACCGATATCAAACCTAAACGCGCCCAAAGGCCCAACCAACGGTTTGGAGACTGTCCTCCCCGAACCACTAGTAGCCGAGAGATAGTACCAGATGGATTTTCCATAGGATTGATGGGGGAGGTACCCTACATATATCCCGCTACTATCGACCATGGCAATAGAGGTGAAGTTTGTGGTAGTATCTGTTCTCCAGAAAATCCCCGCAGAATCAATTCCACTGCGAGCCGATACCTTCATCGAAACCCGATAGTCGTTAACGGTATCAGAAGTGTTTGTTAAATATGCATGCGAGATATGAAGAGGCTCTCGTACACCGATCTCTTTTGTAATGCAATGAATAGCACCAAGTTGAGGAATGATCGCATTGCAATCATAACTGATCACAGTGTAGCCCGGCATTGCGTCGCGATACACCTGCAGTGCCTGCTGGTCTGTTGGCAGACTGTAGATTGGAACAAGAACCGTTTTGTTGATAATGAGCGAGTTTGTGTACGTGAGATAATTTGATCCGTTGTCCGGGTATCTTCCACTTGCATCAGGAGGCATCGGAATGCGGATGATTCTGTAGTGTCTGCCATAACAATTAAGCAAGGTCGCAAGATATGCTACGGTGTTTTCAATAACAGCATAGTCGGCCCTGTTGACCGGGTACTGTCCTATCAGCAGCGTCTCTTCATCAAGGAGCTTCATGTGCATATCAATATGATGGATTACATCAAACGGCAGTTGCGTCATGGTTACCAGCCTATGCAATCCGCAGTATCTTGCCAGTGTTGAATCCACCTGTACCGGTGTGAGTTGGGGATTCTCCGCAAGTATAAGTTCTGAAGCGAAGCCTGTTCCAAACCCATCCACCATAAAATTCCCACCGGTATGAACAAGACTATCCGGCATTTGTAGTGTTTGATAGAGCGGTACATCCCACCGAGTTGAAAGAGCAACGGGTACTACATCATCCAACGGTCTCGGGCGATTGTAGCGAAAATCGACGAGGCCGATTGAGTCATTAGTAACATCATAGACTGTCCATGGCCCGTAGTCCCTGCACCAAATAGTATTCGTGCTGATTGGAAAAAACGAGATATTTGTCAGCGGAATATTTCTGCTCTGAAGGTAACTCTTGATGTTCGTTGAATCTGAGGTCCCAGGTCGGGTGATGATCCACACATTACCTTCTTCCTGCGCGGCATCCACTATTTGACTGAGAAGGAGATTCTGTTCGTTATATGCCCAGCGGACAATTATGCCTTCGGACTCCTCAAATTCCGCCATCGTGCGCACAGGATGCGCAGGAGGAAGAGTTGCAACACCGCTCGGAGGGACATACGTTCGACTGAGGTGCTTCTCTTCTTCGGTTTCAAACCGAGGAAGAGGCGATGGATTTTCTCCAACCCATTGAGCGTGAACACGAGTTGTAAAGGAAAACACAAACACCAGGAGCAAGAAATAACGGAACAGATGTGGCATGTTTCTCATTCGTCGGTAGAAAGGAACTGTTACAATATATCCGTGGTCAACTGGAAAGTCAACGGTTGGAGTTTTTGAGAATTGAACGGTGCCCGAAGGGGGACTTGAACCCCCATGGAGTTACCTCCACTAGCTCCTGAAGCTAGCGCGTCTGCCAATTTCGCCATCCGGGCGCATGAAACTGCACCAATGTAAAAAAAATGCGGCGGAGAATCAAGAAGGTCAACTCAGTTGAAAAGACAAACCCGGACGCTTCGATAGCAGAAGCGCCCGGGCTGACTTTAGAGATGATTTGTGTTAGTGCGATTCCGCTTCGACTCTTGATGCAATTGTTGAGCCTTCGGGGATACGAGCTTCACCGCGGTCACCCACTTGAATTGCAGACAGGGGAACCATGTGGTGGTTGCGCTCGATTCGTGTTTGCGCGTTTGTTGGCACAAGGGTCGAGCCAATTGTCAAGGTTCCAGCAGTCGTGTCTACCGCCGTGACTGTACCTTTAATCTCATTCTCGTCTTCTCCTTCGCCACCGCCGCCGGGACCCTCGGCCTCAAGCTTTGACGCCACTGTTGATCCTCGCGGGATCCGTGCCTCTCCCCGGTCACCGACCTGAATCGCGGAGAGCCGAACGTGACGGTCATTCCTCTCGATCGAGGTCGTTGAGTCCGTCTGTATCACTCTTGTTCCAATAGTTACGGTCCCTTCGACTGTGTCCACTGCCGTGATTGCTCCTTCAACCCTCAAACTATCACGATGCCGCCGGTCGTGTGAATCTCCATCAGAAAGCAAAATGCTTCCGCCGCCTTTGGCGAGGGGAGACAAAACTGTCTGATCCATTGCCTGGTTAGGACTTGATGTGTTGTCACTGCACCCGACCAACATCAGAATGGCAGATGCGACCAACATGCCAAATACTACTTTCATTGTGAACTCCTTGTTTGAATTGTGTAAGTATGGTTTGTTAGCTGTGCGGCTTGAATAGGGCAAGTTATGTGCCAGTCCGAAAACCCTTCAAAGTGAATCAACTATTGGCAAGCGTCTTTGTGTGTGTGGCTCTCAAGTCTCAAACATCCTTGATAGGGCTCTTCCGAATGGGGAAAATCATCTACATGGTGAGAATTCCAACAGGACTCAGTTACGCGATTCGACCTTCGCTGGAGTCATCAGAAACAATTCAGGACGGGAGAATCTGGATGGAGGAACTGGCAATGCATACCTTCTAACTACCGACCGACTGATATTCCTCGCCAACGAGAGCCATCAGTTGTTCCCTTGAGAGCAGCTTGATCCTCTTCCGGTTGGCATTGTTCAAGACATAGCGGGAAATAATCTTGTAGGCATCGTAGTCAAACCTGTGGGGACCCGAGATCTTCAGTTGATACCCTTTGTCAGAATACGTGAAGCTCGATACCAGGCACCACTGGTTAATCAGGAATACCTCACCTTCACCAGTGAACTCATCCCGTTCTTCTATGAGAATCGCTCCCCCATACGGCCATGCCTTGATGCGCCGTTCCGCAAACGCCATCTCTACTCTCGCATTGTAGATGGCAGGTTCTTCTTCGCCAACACATGCACCGTTACATAGGTGGAGATGATAGGCGAAGCAGTACGAGCTCGTTCGTTGCAGCCCGACCAACTTATGACAGAGTTTGTGCTCTTTGGATATGCGATCAAGATACTCCTTTGCCTGTTTCATGTGTTTGAAGATGGCGAGAATCGAAGGCGCATCGCCTGGCTGGATGTAGTCGATTTCCTCAAGTTGAACGCTCGTGTAGCCTTCAGCAGTTGTCAATTGCCGCGCGATCACGATGTCCCGGTGGCGGCGTGAAGCAATATTGTAGACCGGATGAAGCTCCTTTATGAGTTTCGACTCAAGGAGTAGCGCACCAAGCTCTCCGGCAGTCGTTCGCGCTTGAACCTTATGCACTTGCTGACACATCTTCATCGCACGTGACGAAGAATGGTCATTGGCGAAGTGCGAACGCACCCGCTCCTTCACGTTCACGCTCTTGCCAACGTAGAGCAATTCACCGTCCTTGCCGTAGAAAAGATAGACGCCGCTTGTTTCCTGAAGCGCTTCAATTTCCCGCTGATCAACATTGGATGGGACGACGCTTGTCTTCAGCAACTTATTGACGACTTCCTTCAGACGTTCAGGCTCTGTACGATGCTCAACAAAACGCAGAAATTCATACGTCGCACGCGCATCGCCCATTGCCCTGTGGCGGTCATCGCATACAATGCCGGACCGGCTGATGACGCTGGAGAGATCATGGTTGCGGTGTTCAGGATAAAGCTTGCGAGAGAGTTTGACTGTGCATAAACACCGTGCGTTGAAGGTCTTCCTCATCCGGAGGAACTCGTTCTTGATGAAGCCATAGTCGAACCTTGCATTGTGCGCAACGAAAATTGCCCCATCCAGAAGGTCGAAGAGTTCACCGGCGATATCTTTGAACCGTGGGGCCTTGGCAACATCCTTGTTTGTGATACCCGTGAGCTGTTCGATGGAGAATGGGATGAACCGTTGCGGATTAACAAGAGACTGGAACGAACGTGTGGCCTTCCCCTCCTCAACACGTATCACCGCGATCTCGATGATGCGACCGTAGTTCGCACTGGAGCCGGTGGTCTCGACGTCAACTATGGCAAGAGGTTTGTCTACAAGCTGCAAGGAAGTCTGAGAATCATTGGGGAGAACATACCGACAACGGCAGGAAGAAGCAAGCAATATTGCAAACCACGGAGGCCTGACTGCCGGTCAGGCAGGGCTTAACTCCCACGAGTCTTGTCATTGCGAGCCTCTCTTGCGAAGCAATCTCTTTTCCAGCCAAGTCTGAGATTGCTTCGCCATTGGGGAGCACTCTTCGCAAAAACGTTATCTAACCTTCCTCTCAGGTTACTTGCATTCACTCAATGCACAACCTTGATGTATCCCCATCCCTCGTGTTGCTTTGAGATGATTTCGTAGATACCGTCAGGGACGGTCTGCACTTCCGTGAGAATCTGATCACGGTCAATTTTGTTGGCGCGTAACGCGACCTGGCATGCCTTGAATGAAACATTCGGATTTTTCACTGCCTCTTTCACCTCGGCAATGAATTTGGATTTTTCGGGCATGACCAATTCGAACCCCTTGCCATACATAACCACCTCGACCTTGGCATTCGGGTCGGCTTTTGTTACCTCACCGACCCAGCGCATCACGGCTTTCTGATCCAGACTATCCCGGCTGGTAAGATCGAAGACGACCCAGTAGGGTGCAGGCTGAGAATGTGCAACTCCCAGACTCAGCAAGGCGAACGACAAGGTTAAGAAAATGTGTTTCATGATGAATTTCCTCCCTATTTTGAAAGAAAAAAGTTGTCAACGTGCCCTTTTCTCTTGATGAAGAGAAAGGGCAAAAGAGAACTTGCGGGCCTTGTTGCTACTTTCTTTCCGAGAAAGAAAGTAGCCAAAGAAATCCTTCCCGAAATCAAATCCCGCGGCTACACATAATGCTGTCCAATGGTGCTTGCGATTTCATCACCGCACCCGGAAGCAGTAAACGATGAAATCGCAATCCTGATTCGACCCCAACTCACGCTGCCGTTGATTTCGGGAATCCTCAGGTTTTAGTTTGTTCCCGGAACGCTTTCCTATGAGGGACGCCATCTGGTAATACGTTTCGGGAGTTCCTCAACTCCTAAGCTGCCGCAAAGCTTTTTGAGGCGCTCCCGCGCACCACGCCATTCCAGGTCCTCAAGCTTCTCCTTAAGTGGAACATCTTCGCGGAGCGTTGCCAACCTACGATAGAGTAGAGCGTCTTCACGATGGCTTTCGAGATTCTCCGAGAGGTATTGCGCACGGCTAATAGTGAGTTTCCATTTCTGATAATCTTGTGGGATTGATTCCAGATGCTTGTAGCGAGAGAGAACGACAGAGGCCGATTTTGCCCCCCAGCCCTGAATGCCCGGATAACCGTCGGCAGTGTCACCGACGAGCGCCAACCAGTCTGGTATTGACTCCGGGCGCACACCGAATTTTTGCACGACACCTTTCTCATCGTACACAATCTCGCGACGCCGATCCCAACAAACAACCTTCTTGCCTCGCACCGATTGGGCGAGGTCTTTGTCCGGAGAACATATCACAACTTGTTTAACGCCCTTTGCATCCCTGAAGCGCACCGCCGCGGTTGCAAGGGCATCGTCTGCCTCAAACTCCACCATGGGCCACATCACGAGACCCAGAGCGGAGACGGCCTCCTCTGCCTGTGGGAACTGACTTAGAAGATCCGGATCAATCCCTTCCCCAGTCTTGTACGCCGGATAGAGCTCGTTGCGGAACGACTCAATAACATGGTCAAACGCGCATGCAACGTGTGTTGTTTCGGGCTGCGCAAGAAGCGCAACCAGACTCCTGAGAAGGCCAACAGTAGCGCCAACCTCGCGGCCATCGGGCGATTTCCTCTTAGGCGCACCGAAGTAGTTTCGGAAGAGTTCATAGGTACCATCGATAAGATGGATCTTTAAGTCCTGTCGAAGTTGTTTGCTCATGTCGGCTTTCCAAGTTCCTTGTTACGGCGAGCTTTGTTTTTCACACCACGAAAATACTTCGACGTCTCTGTGCGAAAGAGAAAATATGTGAAAGCCACGAGGAGAATA
>JBGPGQ010000061.1:0-12249 GCA_041483995.1 Bacteroidota bacterium | reverse complement strand
TGTGATATCTTCGCCTACTTGGCCGTCGCCACGAGTTGCAGCAAGCGTGAGTTTGCCTGAAGCATCATATCTCAGAGAACACGCAATGCCATCGATTTTAGGCATGGCTAAAACAGGGCCCTGGATTTTCTCAAACCAATGGGAGACGAAATTATTGGTCTATTGAAACCAGAGGATAACGATTTGGTGTTGGATGTGGCAGCAGGAACAGGTGAACCCGGACTTACAATTGCAACGATGCTGAAAAAGGGGAAGGTAATTGTTACGGATCTCGCTGACGGTATGCTTGAGGTAGCGAGAGAAAATGCTGCGAAGCGTGGTATAGCAAATGTTGAAACCAAAGTGTGTGATGTATGTGAACTGCCCTTTGCTGATAACACATTTGATGCGGTAAGTTGTCGTTTGGGTTTTATGTTTTTCCCGGATATGCAGCTCGCCGCTAAGGAGATGGCGCGCGTGCTCAAACCGAGAGGAAGAATCGCAACCTCTGTGTGGAATGTACCCGAAAAGAATTTCTGGGTGACCGCCATGATGAGCTGCATCAATGAAAATATACAGATGCCAACGCCGCCGTCTGGTGCACCGGGTATGTTTCGATGTGCTAAAAGCGGTTTCATTGGCAGTTTGTTGAGAGAAGCGGGTCTGAACAACATTTCAGAAAAAGAAGTGAGTGGAACTCTACAAGGCGGAACCACGGATACCTACTGGAATTTCATGACTGAAGTGGTAGCTCCCGTTGTGGCTGCTTTAAGTAAAGTTGATGATGCAATGAAACTCAAAATAAGGGAAGAAGTGTTCGCTTTGGTAAACCACAAATATCCTGATGGCAAAGCGGCCATTGACTCAAGCGCTCTTGTGATTTATGGCGAAAAGAATTAACTGTTCTGAGCAACTGCCACTAACTCCTCTGGGGCAATAATGGCACGATTGACGGACCAACAGGTTGACAAACTTGACCCGTACCAGTTTATGGCGGAACTCGGTAAGCAGGTTATTCACCCGGGCGGGAAACGCTCAACCGCTGAAGTCTATGCAATGGCAAATTTACAAAAAGGGCAACATGTCCTCGACATCGGTTGTGGTGTAGGAACAACGGCAATTGACGTAGCGAAGAGATTTGGATGCACGATGACTGTCTCGGACGTTGACCAGCAGATGCTCGATAAGGCGACAAACAACGTGAGTCGTTCAGGGCTGGCTGATCGCATCAAAATCATGAAGGCTGACATTCAGCACATGCCATTTGCGGACAACGAATTTGACGCCGTGATCGTTGAAGCAGTAACGATGTTTGTCAACCGCACACAGGCCATTCAGGAGATTCGTCGAGTGTGCAAGCCGGGCGGCAGAGTCGTTGAGCATGAATTCGTCTGGCGCAACAAGCCCACAAGTGAAGCACGCAGAATATTTGAAGGGGAGGTATGTCCGGGGATCAAGTTTGACACGGCGGAAGACTGGATACACATCTACGAAGACAACGGTTTCAGAAAGCAAGAAGCTGTCACCGGGCCTTTTGTGATGATGAGCCCTATAGGATTTTTGCACGATGAAGGCATTGCAGGTTCAATTGCCCTGCTGATGAAGACATTCTCCAGAGGGGCCTACATGAAAAAGATGATCTGGCTTATGCCGCGCATTATGAAAGTCAGAAGCTCGCTTGGCTATATCGTCTTCTCGGCCATCAAAACAGCATGACCATGGAAACAGCAAAAGTCCACTGGGAAAGAATCTACAACACAAAGCAGCCGAACGAAGTAAGCTGGTGGCAGGATGTTCCTAAGCCGTCACTTGATTTTATCCAGAGCTTTGGCCTTCCGAAGACTGCCCGCATCATTGACGTTGGCGGAGGAGACAGTACGCTCGTCGACTTTCTGCTGGCCGATGGATATGAGAGCATAACGGTGCTTGATATTTCGGAACACGCACTTGCACGAGCCCAGAAGCGGCTTGGAGACAAGGCACAACTCGTGCAGTGGGTTGTCGGCGACGTCACGGAGTACCACCCCGACACATCGTTCGACGTATGGCACGACAGGGCAACTTTTCATTTCCTCGCGACTGAGCCACAAATTGCGAAGTATCTTTCCGTAGCTCGGGAGGCAGTGAGCAACAACGGCTATGTTGCCATCGGAACGTTCTCAACGAACGGACCGACAAAGTGCAGCGGTCTTACCATCAAACAATACAACGACGAAACACTGACTGAACAGCTCAACGACGGCTTTGAAAAAATCCGCTGCATCACTGAAGATCATATTACACCGTTCAAGACAGCACAGAACTTTCTTTTCTGCTCATTCAGGCGACATCAATAGGGCTTGTTATCGGTTCGCACATTTGTACTCTACGAGTTACAACTTATCGAAAGGAACAGACATGGGGCAAATCACCGAAATCAACGGCGTCAATGTGACCAAGAAGCAAGAGTTCAAAGCCCTGGTCATGAAGGACCCAAGCAAAGCAGATAACAACAATACACTTGTCGCACATTGGGTCGGGGGTTCACGTTCGCGAATTGAGTTGAAAGACAAGGTCGTGCACCTGGGAGGTCCTGGTGAGTTCGACGCGATGCAGATGCTGCTCGCAACTCTGGCCGCGTGCGATGTAGATGTGATGGCGATACACGCCTCTTTACTCGGCCTCAAAATCGAGAGCCTCTCGGTTGAAGCGACCGGGCATTTTAACGTGCAATCGTATTTGGGATTGGAAGACGCCCCAGCGTCCGCATACGATGCGATTTCCTACATTGTGCGTGTTTCCGTTCCAAGCGCAACACCAGAGCAGATGGCCTACTTGCGCGAGCGGTGTGAGCGCTCCTCGCCAGTCCGCGACTCGCTAGCGCGATCGATTCCATTGAAGTTTGAATTCAAGGCAAACTCATGACAGCATAGCTGGATGAGACTGAGATTTTCAAGCCAGTCGGAGGAGATCACCCTCAGAGAAGAAGTTGACTATTCCATCAAATATGTTCTAGGATTGCTGAACAGCAAGCTTCTTGACTTCTTTCTTAAGCGAATTAGTACTACAATGCGGGGAGGTTTCTTCAGATACTTCACCCAATTCATAGAACAACTCCCCATCCGCGCCATTAACTTCTCAGACCCTGCGGACAAGTCCCGCCACGACCAGATCGTGAGTCTTGTTGAGCAGATACTTGCGGCCAAGGAGAAACTCGCCGCCGCCAAATCCGACGCCGACGTGAACCGACTGGAGATGCAATGTGAAGGTCTGGATCGCCAGATTGATGATGCGGTGTTTGAGTTGTATGGGTTGACAGTGGAAGAGAGAAAAATTGTAGAGGCAAAGGGATAGAGCAATCTGAAAAGTGACTCATGCACCCGAAATCCCAACGTAAATCGTTTCTTACTGGACGTAAAACAAATGGTGGAGGGAAACAAAGAGTTTAAAGTTGGAGCTCGATGACAGTCTAGGAATAAGAATGATACCTGACTACGAGCAGCTACGTCTTGGCTAGAAGAAGCCCTAAAAAAAGACAACCGCACAACAAAAGTTGTGCGGTCGTCGAGTAGCGGGGACAGGACTTGAACCTGCAACCTTCGGGTTATGAGCCCGACGAGCTACCAATTGCTCCACCCCGCGATCGTGTATCAATATACGAAACACCTGGCGTGAAGTCAAATACTGATGGTCTCAGGTACATCTCCAAACTGAAGCAGTACATACGAACATAGGAAGTCATTTTACAGATTTCAGTTCATAGAACTTCCAAGAAGATGTGAAATTGCGTGTGAGTAGCTGCTTTGTGAGACTCGCGCGCAACATTTCAATGGGGATACTGTTCTCCTGCAGGATGGCATCGTGAAATTGGCGGTTCGTCATCACCCCTGGGTCAACAAGCTCCTTCCGCAGGGCCCTCAGTTGTAGTGCACCAAGCATGTACGCACATTGGTAGAGCGGTCCGTATCCGCCTATAATCGAACGGCGCACCTCGGCAGTGGCGTTCTCACGTTCGTGGCCCACACGCTCAACCAGAAAGTCGACGCATTCCTGCGGGGTCATCTTCTCAAGATGGAAGCTGAGAGAAAAGATAATTCGTGCACACCGGTGCATCCGCCAGAAAAGCATCCCGATCCTGTTCTCCGGGGTTTTCGGGAAATTTAAATCCCAAAAAAGCATTTCCCAGTACAACGCGCCGCCTTCAACCCAGAATGGAGTCCCGAATGGCCACCGGTACGTGCGATAGCGCTCTTGCATAAAACCCTGCAGGTGATGGCCCGGGATCAGCTCATGGAACACGGTGGCGCGTGCAAAATGAATATTGTTGCCCCGCATACTCATCATCTTTTGCTCATGGCCCATCGTGCCCGTGGGAAATGAAACCTGAATCTCCTCGCCACCGAGAAAAAACGGGCTCTGGGCCTGCTGCTCGGGAGTAAGCATTTCCATTCGCCACGTGTCTCGTGCGAGTTGTGGTACGGTAACAAGATCATGCTCATCGACAAACGCAATTGCTTCCCTTGCAAGATCACGTACAAGCTCGGGCTGTTTTCCGGGTTCAACATGCAGAGTCTTCACATGTTCAAGCGCCTTGTGCCAATCATCGCCGCAACCAAGATCGCGTGAGGCTTTCTTCATTTCTGTTTCACACCACGTGTATTCCTTGTTTGCAATTGCAATCAACTCTTCAGGTGTATATGGTATCATCTCATATTTAAGTTCGCTCAGCAAGGCTTCGCGCCCAATCGGGTCACCGATAAGGGCATTCTCGTCGTCGGCTTTCACACCAACAACTTTCTCACGCAGAAATGTCGCGTATTCTTCCAACGCCTTATCTGCGGCTTTGTACGGTTCACTCACCCACCATGTCACCACTGGCTCATAACCGTTGTAGAATCGAAACCAGCTCTTCAATGTTGTTCTCAGGTTGTTGATTGTTCCCGCGGCGCGGTTGGCAACAGTTTTCTTCGCCACAATACCCTTCCCTTTGTCTTCGAGACCGGTTTCAACGGACTTCCGGACTTCACCAATTTGCTTCACCATCGCTGTAAGCGAAGCGGCACCATCTTCAGGGTTCACCCGTTCCATGGTACGTCGCTTTTCTTGCATCTCAACGATCGTCTTTGCAAAAGGAATCAGTGGCTCCATTTCAGTGATCGATTTTTCCTGCAACTCCAACCGGCGCAGTTCACGTTCCAGATAATTCTTCAGCAGAAGATAATCAACCCGTCCTGATTGACTCATTGCTTCAAAATCCTGCCGAACGAGCTGCGCAAGAGATTCACTATACAACCGTCTCATCCGATTGATGCGTGCTGAAGAAATCGAAACCGTGTAGAACCGGTTCAGACTTCCCATATCCGCTTCAAACCGTTCTATGAAAGCACGCATCTCGCTGTGGGAGGTATCAAGGCTGGCCTCCTCATACAATACCGGAAGGGTCTGTCTGACCTTGGAAATTGTTTGAGCGTACAATGCACAGTTCAGCCAACCCATGATCACAATGGCCGAGAACAATACAGATTTCATGATGCTCCTTTGTGAGCGTTACTGGAAATAGATCGAAAATGCGAGTTCGAATGTATGCATTGTCATCATAAATTGAAAGATAGGCATCTCAATTTCGATGCATTCTAACAACACTTTGATACATGCAGGCTGGTTCAAAACAGAACTGAGGGGGCCGCGGGGAATTAGATCACCCCACTACAAGCTTAAACCCCTTCCCATGCACATTAAGGATCTCCACTCTCGAATCATCCAGGAAGTATTTGCGGAGGCGTGAGACGAATACATCCATGCTTCTGCCGGAAAAGTAGCTATCGTCCTGCCAGACGGTTTTCAGCGCAACATCCCTCTCAAGTGTCCGGTTCATGTTGAGACAGAGGAGACGCAGCAGGTCCGCTTCTTTTGTGGTGAGTTTCTGAGGCTTGTTGTTGATCTGCAGAGTTTGCTTATCGTAGTCGAACTCATATTTCCCAATCGTAAAACGTGCAGGCATTGTGACGGAATCTGATTGCGGTGCACTTCGTTTGAGCACTGCTTGAATTCGAAGCAACAGTTCTTCCATACTGAAAGGCTTCGTAATGAAGTCGTCGCAGCCGATCTTGAATCCCTCGATCTTATCTTCTTTGAGTGACTTTGCCGTCAGGAATATGATCGGTGTTGTTTGATCATGGACTCGAACTTCCCGTGCAAACGTGAATCCATCCTTCTTCGGCATCATGATATCTACAAGCGCAAGCACGAATTGATTGTTGTGATAGGCGGCGAGCCCTTCAACCCCGTTTGAGCAATGCACCACTGCAAAGCTGTTCAGTTCAAGGTGCTCTTTGAGAATGAACCCGAGATTCGCGTCATCTTCCAGCAGAAGGATCTTTTGCTTCGTCATGCCTTACCTTCTCCGTTCGTATTCACGACAGGAAATGCAAGTTCAACCGTTGTCCCTCTTCCTGGCGAGCTAGCAAGACTCACCGAACCCTTCTGCGCCTCGACGATCAGCTTTACGTAGCTCAACCCAAGTCCGAAACCCTTCACATCGTGTTGGTTTCCGGTCGATACACGGAAGTACTTTTCGAATGCTCTTTTTGCATCCTCCTCCTTCATCCCGATCCCCTCATCGCGGATGGCAATCTTCAGCAATCCATCAGCATTCCAGGTCGATACTTCGATGCGCGGCGCTTCAGGTGAATACTTGTTCGCATTATCGAGCACGTTGTGAACGACATTTGCGAGATGAACCAGGTCCGCATTCACCAGGGAAGAACCAGCTCCGAGTTTGCAGACGATCGCTCCTCCCTTTTGCTCTACCTGCAAAGTGACGTTCTCCACAGCCTTCCGGATTACTGCGTGAACATCTAATGGCACGATATTGAGTTCAAGATCTCCTTCTTCCAGCACCGCCATCTGCAGGATTTTGTCCACCTGTTGCTTCATACGAGTGTTCTCGTCATGGATGATGCCATTGTACCGAAGAACCTTCTCACCATCCGGAAGAATATCCGGACGGGCAATCGCTTCGCTTGCAAGCGCGATGGTGGAGATTGGAGTCTTGAACTCATGCGTCATGTTATTGATGAACTCAATCAGCGCATCCGATAATTCCTTTTGTTTGAAGATCGCTTTCAGTGTGTACACGAACGCGAAGATGATACCCCCCATGAAGAGAACTGTGGCACCAACCAATGGAGCCATTGAACGAAGAAGGAACAGCTTACGGCCTGGAAAATAGAGCGCCAGGTCATTCCTTGTCGAAAATATTTCAGCAGGAAACAACCGCGCACGGAATTCCGAGGCATGAATCTCCCCGGCATATTCCTGTTGCGATACCATTTGCAGAGAGTCCGTTTTGGCGACAATGACACCGTATGCGTACGGAAGATCAATTCCTGCTTCCTTTAGGTTTATCCGTACCAGCGAATCAAGCAGCGCGGGCTTGATTCTCTTCTCAATAGACGGATGTCCTGATGATATCAATTGATCCACAACGTCACGCATAACCTTTTCGCGATGTTCACCCGGCCCCTGACGCACAATACCACCCGGCGTTCCCTGCATCACTTGAACAACAAAGGAGGAGCTGTCTGCCGTATACTTGTAAAAGTATTCGCCCTTTGAGTATTTGTCCGAACTCAACCGTACGTTGAACTCCCCCGCCTGCTGGAATGTGTCAACCACGGTCGTATCTTCCCTGCCAAGCATGTCGAACACATGAATTGAGACATGCTGCGGGCTTCCCACGGAATACGAGAGCATGTTCCCGACAATCTTCATCGGCGGCTGATGAACATCCTCCGGCCCCCCCATGACCAACTTCGTTGAGACACTATCGTCGTGTCTCTCACTTTGAATAGAAACAAATGCCCGCTTTTGTCGCTTCTCTTCGTGTGGAATACCAACAGCAAAAATACGGGATACGGCATCACCTGTTTCCAACCCATCGTTCACGGCGGCAAGTGCCGATCCAACGGATTGCTTGAATGCTTCTTCTTTCTGTTCGTACGCATTCTTGAGCAGGTACAATTGCAGTCCGATGATCCCGACGAGCGAGATGATAACGAGAGCAATCAGGATAAGAATGGTTCGCTTGGTTAATCTCATGATGTAATGTACGAGAAGGATTTGAGAATTTCCTCCTTCTTCACACTTCTTAACACTCTCTAACACTGTTTAACTACCAACACTGCAACCATTAGTATATCTTGCCGTCTGAGATCGCAACTACAATCCATTCACGTACGGAGATTCATCCATGAAGCTACCCACGCTCTTACTCGCACTAACAACTCTTGCTCTCACCACTGGTCAAACACCGGCGCAGACGAAGATCATGCGCGGTGATAGCAAAGGCCATTTTAATATGAATATGAACGGCGATGCATTTCTTCTCAAGGAACTCGGCGCAGCCATCGCCTCTGATGACGGCGTAGTCAAAGTTCTCAATGTTATGCCTGCGAGCCAGAGACCCGCGTCGTACAAGGACGTCGATCTGCAACAGGATGATATCGTGCTGATGGCAAACGGAAAGCGTCTTGCTGTAACGAAAGATCTTCAATCCATCTACGACGACTTGAAAGTCGGCGATGAGCTTAAACTCGGCATAAAGCGCAAAGAGGAAATGCATCTCGTCTCACTCAAGAAAGGCGATCCGAAAGACCTTCCCAAGATTCAGATGAAGGTAATGCATGTTGGAGATGATGACAATGAGGCGACATTCCCCGCGGTTGGAGTCGTGATGAAATTGAAAGGGAAAGACATTGTCATTGATGAACTGCTGCCGGGAGAGACTGCCGTACAGAAGGTCGATGTGAAGGCAGGAGATGTTTTGCTATCAATAAACGGCCAACATGTCAAATCGCTCAAAGAATACACCGACGCCTTTAATGAGATTGAAGTAGGCAAGAGCATAACATGGGCTCTCCGCCGTGGAGAGGCTCAACACTCGGTAACATTCAGCCGCCCTCAACCTAAAACAATGATGATCAAGCGGGAAGGCAAAAAAGAGTGACTTTCCGACTTGCTGCAATCCTGATCCTGTCTCTTCTCTTCGTTGTTGAGGCACCGGCTCAGGTCAATTACAATCAGCGCGATGACAAGTACCGCCTGCTCGGTTTGAAGCGTGCGAAGGAGGTTTATGAATCAGCGCGCAGAGACTATGATCGTCAGAAGGAACTCTTCACCAAAGGGCTAATCTCTCAGGCAGAGCTCGATAGACTCCGAAGCACATTTGCCGATGCCGAAGTGAACTACCAGCAGTCGTTGCTTGCTGTGCTCTTCGAAGCGCAATACGTCTCGGTAGCGCGGGCCGTCAAGTACAAGACAAAAGAAGGTGGAAACCATGCGCGGGTGCGATTGGTAAACACGTCTGGCGGCGGAGCGGAGTTTCAGAAACTGTTGAACATTGATGAAGCGCTGTTCAAGTCATTGCAACCCGAGGTCATTAACAATGTGTATGTGTCGATACTCAACGACCAAGGCGCGATTATCAGTCAGCCGTTTGAGGCAAAGATCACTGAGCTGAAATATGGCGAGCCAAAAGACCTTGACTTCACCCTTCTACAAGACCTTGACGCCGTTACGGTAAGTCTGATTTACGGCAACGGAGCGTCCCGTTCAATGAAGATTTACTTGCAAAAGGATGCCAGCGTCAATCGGGTCATCGTACAGTCCGAGCAGTTCTCACAGGAAGCGGAGCTTGGGAAGTCAGCTACATTCGACCTGACGCTCGAATTATTCAGCGGTGCGAACAATACATTCAGTCTCGAAGTCGTGAACCTGCCACGACAGATCAACCGGTTCTTCAAAGACCCGACCGGCCAGGCCCGACTAAGCCAGTTCAAGTTCACAGAATCCGCCAACACGCGGAAAGCAGCGTTGGAAATCTCTCTACCGGACAGGCCAACGGACGAAGTGGCCATGGATAAACCAATCCCCTTCTTCGTGCTTGTTATCCCCCGCGACCAAGCGGCAAAGCTCGGTGATATGAGCGGACGAACGTGGACTCAAGAAGAAATCGAGAAGATGGGCGTGGGTTTCGCCAAGCTGGAGTTGTTGCCGAGGGGAAAAGGGAAACTCCTGGTGCGGGCACCACAAATGTTCTACTCAATCAAGTCAAATGGTATTGTGGAAATGACGGTTGAACTCGTGAACGAGGGAAGCCGGCGCATGGACAACATCGAAGTGAAGGTCGATCAGCCGCTGAATTGGAAAAGAGAAGTCGAGCCGACTGTGATCTCATCGTTGGAGATCGGCGCAGAGCAGCAAGTGCATCTCCGTTTCATTCCACCCTCCGATATTTCTGTCGGACGCTACGATATGCGTCTGCGGACTTCGGGAATGTCGGACAACCAGCCAATCAATGGCGAGGACAAGACCGTCACCATCGAGATTCAGGCAGAAGCAAATATCTTCGGAACGATTCTCATCATCCTCTTGATTGTCGGGTTGGTGGGAGGAATTGTGGTGTTCGGGATAAGGCTCTCACGTCGATAGCAAGATTGAAGACGAGTCATTGGGAGGCTGATTCTCAGGCCGAAGCAATCTCATCCATCAAGAAGCGAGATTACTTCGCTTCGCTCGCAATGACTGGAGTCCTGGATTTAGGTGAGTTCTAAAAATGATCAATCGAATATTCAACAACTGACAAGGGGTACTTCAATGAACGATTCCCAACCCATTCTCGAAGCAGTCAACCTCACGAAGCGATACGAGGACGGTGTCCTTGCTCTCGATCATGTCTCGTTCCGCGTGCTACCCAGACAGATCTTTGCGATGCTTGGCGCGAACGGCGCAGGCAAGACGACGACCATCAATCTCTTTCTCAACTTCATCGAGCCGTCCGAAGGAGAAGCGCGCATCGCCGGAATAGCAACACACAAAGAGCCGCTCAAGGCAAAGGCAAACGTTGCTTATGTATCTGAGAACGTGATGCTTTATCCAAACTTCACGGCAATCCAAAACCTTGAATACTTTGGAAAGTTGGGTGGCCGCGCTGGTCTCACACGGGAAGAATGTCATGCGGTGTTGCACCGTGTCGGGCTTCAGGAAGAGGCGCACAGCAAGAAGCTCAAAGGCTTCTCCAAGGGTATGCGACAAAAGTGCGGCATCGCTATTGCAATTCTCAAGAATGCCCCCGCCATCCTGCTCGATGAGCCTACATCCGGACTCGATCCGCAAGCGGGCATGGAGTTTATGCGTTTGCTCGCTTCGCTGCGTGAAGAAGGCAAAGCAATCCTGATGTCAACACACGACATCTTCAGGGCCAAAGAGATTTCGGATATCGTGGGAATCATGAAGCAGGGACAACTCATCATGCAGAAGACGCAGGCTGAACTTGCGGGAGAGAATCTCGAAGAGTTGTATATGCGATACATAGCAGGGCATGTTGAACAGGCTGCTTAGGCCGAGACCACATTGTCATTGCGAGCCTGTTTCCCAAGGCGAAGCAATCTCAATCCGGCAGCAAAGAGAGATTGCTTCGTCTCCCGACTCAGTCGGGATCCTCGCAATGACTCGATAAATGATTTCATGTTCATAAGGAACCACCCATGCTCAAACTCATCATCGAAAAAGAACTCCGAGATATCATCGGTTCAACCAAGTTCGCCGTTACGTTCGGAGTCTGTTCGTTCCTCATCCTGATTGCGTTCTACGTCGGCGCGAGGAACTACCAAGTGGATTACGCCAGTTACGAAGCAGCCAAGGCCGAAAACCTCCGCCAGCTCGAAGGCGTAACGGACTGGATTTCCGTCCGTGACCATCGCGTCTTCCTTCCTCCGCAACCGCTTGCAGTGCTCGTCTCCGGCATCTCCAATGACATCGGAAGAACCACGCCAATCCAGGGACGCGGCGAACCATCTTCAAGCGACAGCCGCTATGGTGATGATCCGGTGTTCGCTGTGTTCCGGTTCCTCGACTTGGAGTTCCTGTTCGGCATCGTCCTCTCTCTCTTTGCAATCGTCTTTGCGTACGATGCTGTGAATGGTGAGAAGGAACGGGGAATGTTACGACTTACATTTGCAAATGCCCTTCCGCGAGACACCTACATCCTCGGAAAACTGATCGGCTCGTTTCTCGCTCTCGCAGTCCCACTCTTGATTCCTCTTCTTCTTGGCAGTGCGCTGCTTCCCATCCTCGGAGTGAGTCTGTCAAAGAGTGAATGGGCTCAGCTTGCGTTCATCGTCGGGGCGGGGATTCTGTACTTCAGCACATTCCTTGCGCTCTCCGTGTTCATCTCCGCCCTTACCGAACGATCATCCAGTTCGTTCCTGATGCTGCTCGTGGTCTGGATAC
>JBGPGQ010000060.1:0-12361 GCA_041483995.1 Bacteroidota bacterium | reverse complement strand
GAGATATGTTTTCCCATCCCGACCCTGCATTTCCTCGGCTCTCTGAACCGCAATTGCAGGAGGCGAAAATGGTTTCTCAAGCACAATCTCCTTCGACTGGCTTTCATTCAACAGCAGCATGGTGATGCCGACAACCGCGGCGGAAGTGACCACGCCAACGAGCAGGGCAAACTGCTGGGCACTGGGCGTTGAGCCGAGCAAGTGGCCGGTTTTCAAATCCTGCGCCGTTGTTCCTGCATTGCTGATCGCAATACACACGGTTGCCCCAATGACAAGGGCAAGATATGTGTACTGTTGGCCAGTCCATCCGACGAGAAGAAAAATCAGACACGTTCCCATGAGAACCGCTATGGTCATACCGGAAAGCGGACTCGACGATGAGCCGACAATACCTGTAATGCGTGCTGACACAACAGAGAACAAAAAGCCAAAGACGACAATCAGTCCTGCACCGAGCAGGTTGACGCGGAATGTCGGTACAAGCCAGATAAAGATTATCAGGGCAAGCGATCCAAGCCCGACTATAGTAATAGGTGTATCGCGTTCCGTTCTTTCAATAGTTCCTCGATCCTTACCGCCCGAGCGTTCGCCGGCAAGCTGCTTCACTGATGCCTTCAGCGAATCCCAGATGGCGGGGAAAGCCCTGAACAACCCTACGACCCCTCCTGTTGCAACGGCGCCGGCTCCCATGTATTTGATGTAGAATTTCCAGATATCGAAGTTGCTCATCTGACCGATTGGAACAGTGCCGGGATAAATCGCAGTCGGAACGTGTTGACCGATGAATGCAATGATCGGTGAAATAACAAACGACGCCATCAATCCTCCTCCCACCATAATCAGAGAGGTGTGCCAACCGATGATGTAGCCAACTCCCATCAATTCCGGAGCAACATCCATTCCCACTGAGGAACCGGGATAGAAACCAAAATCTCTTCCGACTGACGGCTTCCAGAATCCGCCCAGCGTCGGTAACCCTTTCCAGAGCGCCCCGAGACCCATGCCTTTGAAGATTTTCGATGCAGAAGTTCCTCCTACCTCGCCAGCTTTGATGATCTCTGCACACGCCGTACCTTCAGGGAATCTCAGGTTGCCATGTTCCTTCACGATCAAGTATCGCCGGAGTGGAATCATCATCAACACACCAAGCACGCCGCCTGTAAGGGCGATGAGAAGAGTGATCGACATTTTGAGTGGAAAACCAAGGAAGATCAACGCGGGAATCGTAAACACCACAGCAGCAGCAATCGACTCTCCGGCAGAACCGACGGTCTGCACTATATTATTCTCAAGAACTGTATTACCCTTCAGTTTCTTCAGAATCGTTATGGCCATAACAGCGATGGGAATTGACGCCGACGTGGTAAGTCCGACACGCAAGCCAAGATACACGGAGGCGGCGCCGAATACGATTCCGAGGAGAGCCCCAAGAATTACACCTCGAGCCGTTAGCTCCTTGATAATCTTGCTGGCAGGGATATATGGTGCAAACGCTTTCTTCTGGGCTTGCGAAGTGGAAGTGGTTTCCATTTGCCAATGAGTGATGTATGTGGAAGGGAGCTAACTTGGCTGGAAAAAAGATAACAAAATCGGGCGAAAATGCAATGCGGTTGTTACTCGTTCCAGAGGAACACGGCAACCGCTGGATGACCATCCCCCTCCCCTCCTCGGCTTGGTTTTATCTTACGGAGGAAGGGTGCGTTGCACTCTGGTGTGTTGTCCACTGGATGGTGTCACATGGTAGCTTCGTCATTCTGAACCTGCTGGCAGGCAGGCGGAGTGAAGAATCTGACTGCGGCGTCAGAGTTTCTCCAGAATGTAATTCGTCATCATCGTGTAGAGATGTCTGGTTGCATTGTCACCTGAAATACCGTGCCTCCTGCCCGGGTAAAACATTGTCTGCACCTGTTTGTTCTTACTGATCAGTTCGTTTACAAATGTGATTGTGTTTTGCCAGTGAACATTGTCATCAGTGGTACCATGGATGATGAGCAGGTTCCCTTTGAACTTATCTGCGTAGGTGATTGGAGAAGTCCATTTGTATCCTTCGGGGTTTTCCCGTGGTGTGCGCATGTAGCGTTCGGCCCAGATCGTGTCATAGAACTTGAAGTCAGTCACGGGAGCCACAGCAACCCCTGTTTTGAAATACCCGGCCCCCATTGTCATGGCCATGCACGTCGAGTAGCCGCCACCACTCCATCCCCAGATTCCAATCCGTGTTGAGTCAATATACGGCAGGCTTCCAAGATATTTGGCAGCCTCGATCTGATCCTGGGTTTCGGGAATTCCCATCTGCCTGTGACTCACCTGCCTGAACCTTTTTCCCCGTCCGTCAGTTCCCCGCCCCTCCACACCGACAACGACGTATCCTTTCTGTGCAAGGAGTTGATACCAGAGGAACGTTCTACCACCCCATGCGTTGATCACATCCTGGCCACCCACGCCATACACATGCATCAGCACTGGATACTTTTTGCTCGGATCGAAATCGGCGGGCTTGAGCATTGAGCCGTTGAGTGTCTCACCCTCAGGAGTCTTGAATGAAAAGAACTGCTGATCGCCGATGGGGTATTCCTTAAAAACTTCCGGCTTGTTCTCAATCAGTTGCGCAACGCGTGTGCCGTCATTCGCGCGAAGCGAAATGCCCGTCGGAGTTTTAGCGCTCGAGTACCAATCAATGTACACAAGGTCATTAGGAGAAAAATCGATGGAATGCCAACCTGATTCTTTTGTCAGTCTCCGCATCCCGGTTCCATCAAGTTTGATGCTGTAGAGTTGTCGCTCTAACGGCGATGCCTGCGTGCTCATGAAATACAGCAGCTTGCGGTTCTCGTTCACATCTGCTATGCCGGTCACGTCCCATTCCCCCCTTGTCACCTGACGAACGAGTGAGCCATCAAGATTGTAGAGATAGATGTGCATGAACCCGTCGCGAAACGAGGTCCAGAGAAACTGGTCTGATTTTTCCAAGAATACGAGATTATCCTGGACATCCACCCATGCCGTATCTGTCTCCGTCAGAATTGTCTTGATCGTCCCATCAGAAACATTGGCAAGCATTAACTCAAGTGTGTCCTGGCCGCGGTTGAGTCGTTGAATGGAAAGCACCTCAGGATCGTTTGTCCATTTGATGCGGGGGATATAGATATCCTGATTTGTGCCGAGGTCAAGCCAACGAGTTTCTTTAGATTCGATGTTGACGACGCCGATTTTGACTGTGGAATTACGATCACCTGCCTTCGGATATCGTATCGTTTCAAGGTCTGCGTGAGAATCATCTTTTGAAAACCCTACGAGAGGAAACGTGGGGACGCCTGATTGATCCAATCGCCAGAACGCGATCGATGCGCCATCAGGTGACCACTGCCAACCATCAATGATGGAGAACTCTTCTTCGTACACCCAATCGAATTTTCCATTGAGAATCGTTTCGGAACCATCGGCAGTAAGCTCAATTTCCCGACCAGATTCGACATCCATAATATATATGTTGTTTGATCGAACAAAACCAACCCTGGATCCGTCGGGTGAAAACTTCACATTGGCCTGTTCTGCAGTTGTGTCCGTTAGAAGTCGGAATGCCTTCGTCGCCACTGTGAACACACCGAAATTACCACCGGTCTTCACTCGCCGCGCAGGAAGTGTCCCTGTAATGAGGATCCGTTTCCCGTCCGACGACCATTGGTATGAACCGATCGACATTGGCTTCTCTCCCGATTTGTCAGTCAGCAGACTTCCATCCATCACCAACTCCCGCTTGCCGTCAGCAACCGAGTACGAATACAGATTCCGGCTCTTCGTGATTGTATCAGTTTCGAGATACGAAAACTTCCTTCCCTCCTCCATCCACTGAACCGAGGAGAGAGACTTTAGTGCGAACTTGGACGTCGTAAAAATCTCATCTATAGTCCACTCCTTTTTTCCGATCTGAGCCAAACCAAACGCTTGGATAAAAAGGAGAAGAGTCAGATACGATGTTCGCGTTTTCATGGAAGATAGTCTCCGTTTCATAAGAGAACGAAATATTGATGAAAAAACTGGCGCCATGAATGCATCTCGATGGCGCCAGAACCTATACTACTGCTGCAAGTAACAGCTAGTCCTTTTTCAATCCTGTTCGCACAAGCATGACAGCAAGGAGACCAAACATGGCTGCACCGATGATATCGGCACCCGCGCCAAGATGTACCCAGCCATGAACACCAACCGCGTCCAACAGGTATTCCGCCACCGATACTTCCTTTTGCGCTCCATTCACCATTGTCATAAACGTGTAACCGCTCAAGATTGCGATCAGCACGCCCGTGAGCGAACCGCCGGCAACCAATCCAGTACTGTACAACATTCCCGGACTGACCTCGGATTCTTCTTTCACTCCCTGAATCCTATCAACGAGTGCTTTCAACGCTCCGCCAACGAAAATTGGAAACGTGGTCGAGAGCGGAAGATACACTCCGACTGCAAATGAAAGAGAACGAATGCCGCACAGCTCAACAACAACGGAAATCGCCATGCCGATGAATACGAGACCCCACGGCAAATCCTGCGCAAGCAAACCTTTGATAATCGTTGCCATCAACGTGGCTTGCGGCGCAGCGTACTTTTCAGTTCCAATAGCGTGGGGAATTCCCTGGTACGCCATCGACCCGTCAATCCATTGCAGCGTCATCCCGATCGCAAAGGTCGAGACAAGCACGCCGATAACAAGTCCCATCTGCTGATAGATCGGTGTTGCGCCTACGATGTACCCCGTTTTCAAGTCCTGACTTGTTGCGCCCGCATTTGCCGCTGCGATACAGACGATACCGCCAACGACAAGGGCAACCGATTGGAACACATCACCCTTCCACCCGATGCTGACGAATATCAGGCATGTTGCCATAAGCGTCGCAATCGTCATCCCTGAAATTGGATTGTTCGACGAACCGATAATCCCGACAATGCGGGAACTCACCGTGACAAAGAAAAATCCGAAAATCACAATCAGCAGACCCATCAAAAGCGTGCCGGGAAATGTTCCTGGCATTTGTGGAAGAATTGAAATGATGATAACGAGCGCCAGCGATCCGAATACGACGTACGAAATTGGAAGGTCACGTTCCGTACGAGAGAGTTTCACACCCGCCTTCAAGTCCTGCATGCTCTTGAAACTGTCTTTGAATGCAGAAACGATCGTCGGAAGAGTTTTGATAAGGGTTATAAGCCCGCCTGCGGCAACAGCGCCTGCGCCGATGTACCGGACATACCCGCCGCGAATCTCTGACGGCGACATCGAGGAGATGAGCTGGCCCGCCGGTTTTAGAATGGTGGGTAACGCGTCGCCGATGAGGGCAATAAGTGGAATGAGAACGAGATACGAAAGAACACCGCCGGCAACGAGAACGCCTCCAATCTTCGGTCCTATGATATACCCAACGCCGAGATACTCAGGAGTAATTTCGGCGCTAACGCTTGCGTTCGGATACGAAGAGTTGCGCGCGGATATGAAACCCGGAACGTCTTTCCACAATCCAAACACACTCATGAGTGTCTTGTATGCGACGGCGATACCGAGGCCCGCAAACAGCCGTTGTGCCATTGAACCGCCTTTTTCCCCGGCAATCAGTACGTCAGCACATGCGGTCCCTTCAGGATATGGAAGAGTGCCATGTTCCTTGACAATGAGCGAGCGGCGGAGTGGAACCATAAACAGCACACCAATGATTCCACCAACAAAGGCAAGCGTGAGAATGTTAAAATAGGTAAAGAACTGTTCACCCCCCGCGAGGAAAATGAGCGCCGGGAATGTGAACGCAACCCCAGCCGCAATCGATTCACCCGCCGAGCCGATAGTCTGCACGATGTTATTTTCCAGGATGGTCGATTTCCCAAATTTTTTGAACACCGCAATAGCAAGTACCGCAATGGGAATTGAGGCAGAGACTGTGAGTCCTGCACGAAGGGCAAGATAGACCGTCGCAGCACCGAAGATCAGGCCGAATATTGCTCCAAGGAGAATTGCCCTGAACGAGAATTCCGCCATGACCGTCTCTGCAGCAACAAACGGCTTGAAGGACGACGATTTGTTTGCTTCAGCCATAGATACTCCTTTATATAAGAGTGGTGGGTGACAGGAACATATTACAACAGACTACACATTGCGCGTGAACAATGCTTTGAACACATAGCCCGCGATTTCCGGGTTTTCTTTAAACCGGCGGATGGAATACCCGTACCAATGCTCACCGAACGGAACGTACAGCCGGACTTTATGTCCATCACGGACGAGTTTGCGACGTAACTCCGGTCGCACGCCGAGAAGCATCTGGAATTCATATTGATTTTTCTGCAGCCCCAATTCCTTGATGATCTGGTACGCTGCGTCAACAAGCACGGAATCATGTGTGGCAATACCGACGTATGCCTGATTCCCCAACATCATTTCCAGTAGTTTGATGTAATTATTCTGAACTTCTCCTCTTCCCTGATAGGCAATTGATTCGGCCTCTTTATATATACCTTTGCAGAGACGGAAATTGGTGCCGCTCTTCATCAACATCCGGACATCATCTTCACTGCGACGCATGTACGCTTGCAAAACAATACCTATCCGGGAATATTCCCTTTGCAATTGCTGAAAAATGCTGATGGTGTCAGATGTGCACGTGGAGTCCTCCATATCAAAACGGACGAACGTGTTGTATTGAGCAGCGACTTTCAGAATCTCACGTACATTTCTCGCACATATCTCTCTGCCAAGCTTCAGTCCCAACGAAGTTAATTTGATGGAGAGATTACAATCCAGGCGCTCTTTTGCAATAGTATGCAGGACCATAATGGATTGTTCACGCGAGGCCACGGCATCCGCTTCATTTGTAACATCCTCACCAAGCACGTCAAGTGTCGCGCAGACGCCTTCGCTATTAAGCTGTCGGACACAGCGCACGGCATCTGCAATCTTTTCTCCGGCAATATATCGATTGGCAAAATGTCGAACAACGGGCTTGGGAACTGCGGGAAGCGTTGCAACGACAAGCTTATTGAGTAAATTCATCTATCTGGTCAGTTCGTTTGAGCTGTCAGAACACTCAACATCAAAATAGAAATCGATTTGAGTGGCCTAGATTTTGACGATCCAGAGAAATCTGTTTCAACGCTGGCAAAAATATAGAGAGCACCCCTTTGAAAAGCAAGGGAAAACCCGTCGAACAATGAATCTGACCTACTTCCAAATCAGATTCACAATCCATACGGCAGCCAGCATTCCAACAACATCCGCAATGATGCCGACAGGCACTGCATGACGGGTGTTCTTTATATTTGCCGCACCGAAGTAGACTGCAAGAACATAGAACGTAGTCTCGGAGCTGCCATACATTGTTGACGCCATTACCCCGATGAGTGAATCGGGGCCGTGCGTTTTCATCAACTCGGTCATGATGCCGAGCGAGCCGCTGCCGGAAAGAGGGCGCATGATTGCCATAGGCAATGTTTCCGGCGGCATGCCGAAGAGCGAAGTGATAGGAGCAATGACCGTCGTGAGCAACTCCATCGCACCACTTGCCCGGAAGATTGCAATAGCAACAAGCATGGCAACAAGATATGGGATAATCCGAATCGCCGTGTTGAAGCCATCCTTTGCGCCTTCAACGAACACCTCATATACTTTCACTTTCTTGAAGAACCCCCAGCCAAGGAATACAAGAAGAATCAATGGAATGGCAAACACTGCAATAATATTAATGATGTCGCGAAGAACCTCAGCCATTGTTCACCTCGGTCTTATTGTAGCGAGGAAGACGTTGAAGAAGTTTTGAGGCGATAACTCCCGCAACGGTTGCACACCCAGCGCCAACGATCGATGTACCGATGATGATTCCGGGATTGGCCGAACCGATAGTCGCCCTCACCGCGATTGCAGTTGCCGGGATGAGAACCAATCCGCCCGTGTTGATAGCGAGGAACGTCACCATCGCATTCGTTGCTGTACCAATCTTGGGATTGAGCTTGTTCAATTCCTCCATCGCCTTGAGGCCAAGAGGCGTCGCTGCATTACTCAGACCAAGCATGTTCGCAGCAACATTCATGATGATTGCACCCACGGCAGGGTGGTCTGAGGGAATATCGGGAAAAAGTCGCCGGGTGATTGGCGTGAGCAAACGGGTCAACACCTTCAGCAGTCCTGCTTCTTCCGCCACTTTCATCACACCAAGCCACAACGCCATAATGCCGATGAGGCCGAGGGCAATGTTCACCGCAGTGCCGGCAATATCGAGAGCAGCCTGTGTAACGGCTTTCATCTTCACAAAGTGAATTGGCTCGATCTCAAACATAAGTTGCGCCATGCGATTATCTTGTGACACCCTCATATCAAATACTTTTCCACTCAGCTTATCCTTTGCGCTTCCCCCTTTTACCATTTCCTTCCAGAGAACAGGAGTCGTATCACCAATCGGCAGCGTGATCGATGATTTTCCCGTCTCAAGGGTGGTGATGGTAACAGGTTGATGGACCTCAGCCGAGCCGGACTCTATACTGTAAAACGAGTTGAATGTCGCAGCAGGAATAACCAATACCCCTTCCCACCTCTGGCCTGTTCCGGATGTGTACTGCCGGACTTCCACCTGCGCGGCAAGCGGGACGCCGTTGCGGTAGGTGTTCTGTATTTCATCACGCACGTCATTACCAACAGCAACGAAAATGCCAATTGCTATGAGAGATATCCAAATGTAGTTGAGCATGGGCTTATAGATTTGTTCTTAGCTTAGAATTCGCTTTATCTAAAAGGAAAGTAGCAGACCAACCCGTCCGCTTTGAACAGGAAACATCCGCAACTTGAGATCCCCGCCGACATCAAAATCATACAGGGCTGCATCCACGTACGCGTCTACGAGGTTGAGGAGGTAAAGAATCGCAAAGTACCATGTGAACGTATCTCGCTGGTCTTTGTAGAACTCTCGTAATCTGAGCAGGCTTCCATTACCGGAAAGATTTGTCTCAAGGCTTTTCTTGAAATCATCGCGGTAACCTTTGTACAGATTATTGTTGTGGATCCATCCATAGACAAAGTACGAACCAAAACCAAGTACGATCGGTATTTTCCAGTACGACTCATTGTATGTCTGTCCGGCGCCGGGCAAAACCGCAGAAAAGAGCAAGGCAAGACCCGGTTTTTTCGTGGAGACGTAGCCTCGTTGCAGCGTATCAACTTTTGTGGAGGTCATTTTTTCGAATGGCACAATCGGTGACTGCTCAACTGAATCAACAACAGCGGGTGTGGAGGATAGAGAATCCGGCTCGACCTGAGCATGCAGGGAAATACATATCATTAGGAGAGCGATGGCGAGTGCCGTCATCCATCTCATCATGCACCGTTACGCGTCTTTGACAATTCCAATGGCATCAATTTCGACACGGACGTCCTTGGGAAGCCGGGAGACTTCAACGGTTGATCGTGCAGGTGGAGAGCTCGCAAAGTATTGGCCATACACTTCGTTCATCGCCGCAAACTCACTCATGTCTTTCAGAAAGACAGTAGTCTTCACGACGTCCGCCAGACTGGAACCGGAAGCTTCGAGGATCCCTTTGATATTCTCAAGCACCTGTCTGGTCTGTCCCTGGATATTCCCGGTCGCAATCTCTCCCGTTGCCGGCACGAGAGCAATCTGTCCAGCCGTGTAGACAAGATTGTTGGCAATGATTGCCTGACTGTACGGACCGATCGCTTTGGGAGCTTGATTTGTGTTGATGACTTGTCGTGTCATTGGTTACTTCGTCCTTGGCTTAAAGGCTTGTGTGAGAATCACAGAACTCATCCCCCAGCCCCTTTCTCTTGAAAAGAGAAGGGGAGGGCCTGAGCGCAGATTTGATAAGTCCCTTTCTTTCCAAGAGAGGGATTAGGGTGAGTTCGGTTTTTTCACACAGTCCGGACATAGAACTCGAATCAACGGGAACTGTCTTGTATCGTTGCAAACATCTCAAGCAGCCGGTCGAGATCTCCGGCTGAATAATATTCGATAACGATCTCACCCTTGCCATCGTGCATCATCTTCACCTGCACCTTGGTACCCAGCAATTGACGAAGCTTCTCTTCAATGCTGGCATACGCCGCGCTGGAAGCCGGTGTCGTTGTCCGGTTGCGGTGCGTTTTCTGCTTTCCTGTTTCACGGACGAGCCGCTCCACATCTCTGACGGAGAGACCCTTCTCAATAATCCTCTGAAAAATCTCCATCTGTATCGCACTGTCTTCGATTGCAATCAGCGCACGAGCATGGCCAGTGCTCAGTTGTCCCTTGCGGAGAGCGGCCTGGATAAGATCCGGAAGCTTCAACAGACGAAGGAAATTCGTCACGGTCGAGCGATCCTTGCTGATCTTTTCGGATATCTGCTCCATTGTAAAACCGCACTCATCGATGAGACGCTTGTAGGAAATTGCAATCTCAACAGGATTGAGTTCTTCCCTCTGCAGGTTCTCAATCAGAGCGAGCTCAAGCATCTCCTCTTTTGAGTGGACCCGAATAATATAGGCAGGCACTTGGATCAGCCCGGCTTCCTTTGCGGCTCGTATGCGTCGCTCCCCCGAAATCAACTGGTACCCATCAGCGTTCCGGCACACTGTAATCGGCTGGATAATCCCCTTTTCCTGAATCGAACGCTTCAATTCATCGAGCGCAACGGGATCAAACTCTGCCCTTGGCTGGTATGGGTTTCTCTGGATTCTATCGATATCGATATTCGCAATGATCTCGTTTGAGGCACCATCGTCCTGCCCTCCTATCGGAGGAACCGGAGGCGTTATTGAAATTGGCCGTGGGATCAACGAAGCCAATCCGCGTCCGAGCACAGTTTTTCCTTTTGTCATGTCTGCCATGATTAAGCCGTGATAATATGATGATTATTATTGGTGAGAACTTCTTGTGCGAGTTCCATATAGTTGCGCGTTCCGGCGGAAATGGCATCATAGAGGAGGATCGGCTTGCCAAAGCTCGGTGCTTCACTCAACCGGACATTGCGCGTGACCACCGCCTTGAACACCTTCTCGCCAAAATATTTTTTCACTTCCTCAACAATTTGGTTCGACAATCGCAGGCGGCTGTCGAACATCGTAAGAAGCACGCCTTCAATATCCAACCGTTCGTTCAATTGTTTTTTTACCATGTTGATTGTGTTGAGAAGTTGTCCCAATCCTTCAAGCGCGTAGTATTCACACTGAACGGGAATCAAAACCGAATCCGCCGCAGTCAGTGCATTCAACGTGATGAGCCCGAGAGACGGGGGGCAATCGATGAAGATGAAATCGTACTCGTTGCGGAGAGGCTCAAGGGCAACCTTCAGCATATGTTCCCGGTCTTCCATCCCGACGATCTCAACTTCAGCACCAACGAGATTGATGTGGGAAGGAATGGCCGAAAGAAATGGCATCGAGGTTTTTTGAACGACCGATGCAGCTGTCATTTCTCCCAAAAGGACTTCATACGTGCTGCGACCCTCACTTGATCCTTCAATTCCCAATCCGCTCGTCGCGTTGGATTGTGGATCAGTGTCCACCAGGAGCGTCTTCTTCTCGGCAACGGCTATACATGCAGCGAGGTTGACCGCTGTGGTAGTTTTCCCGACACCACCCTTCTGGTTTGCTATTGTTATGATTTTCCCCAAGCCTATTCGATCCTCAGTTCATTGCAGCGGTAATCAAGACTCCAGCAATTCCTAATCCAACATTTATCTTCCCAAACTGCAACAATCTTTGATAGTACACTGACGTATCCGCCTGAACCTGATTCCCAGTAGAGGAGGAAATACTTTCTTCCAACCTTGCAAACATCCTCGCATACCCGAATGAAAAGAAGACAAGCAGGAAAAACATCAATTGCTTGAGGCCAAGAACTATCGACCAGCGATCATGGTATTCGAACAGGATAAATCTCGGGTTGAATAACATGAGGCAAATGCCGGTGATCAAAATGGTCCACACACACATCCACACAAACGGAATGAACCGACGAAGTATGTGAAGTGTGTATTTGTCGAGCTCGTTCTGCTCCGCCCTTGCAACCGGGAGCGTCACGACTGCCTGATACATCAGTCCTCCCAACCAGACCACAACGGAAAAGAGATGAAGACTTCGTGCTACCCAAAGGAGAAAATCCATTCAGTAATTGTTGTTGAAGCCCTCCC
This sequence comes from Bacteroidota bacterium, assembly GCA_041483995.1. Taxonomy (GTDB): domain Bacteria; phylum Bacteroidota; class Ignavibacteria; order UBA10030; family UBA6906; genus JBGPGQ01. The sequence goes on along the minus strand of JBGPGQ010000060.1, from coordinate 208 downwards.
AAAACGGCCTGGGCTTCGTGAAACGTCGTGAAACAAATTGTAGTGGAACAAAGATACTGTATTTGAAGCGCCAATGCAATGAAATACTATGGTTAGTGGAAGGGGGGGATTTCAGAATGTTTATTGTTACCGGGAAGCTGCCTGTTTCTCCATGTGGTGTTTTACTACCTGAGCTTCAGCCATGAAGATGACCTCTTCGGCGATGTTC
>JBGPGQ010000059.1:0-12485 GCA_041483995.1 Bacteroidota bacterium | reverse complement strand
TGATGATTACTGGTGGGAATCTGAGAGAAAAGTGTGCAATCCGTGTTGGATTTGCGGGGCGGACGGGACTCGAACCCGCGACCTCCTGCGTGACAGGCAGGCGCTCTAACCAAACTGAGCTACCACCCCTTGCAAATTCTATTCAAACTGGCCAGTTTTCCGGTTCCGACATCTCCCGACTTTCCAAAAACTGTTAACTGTACTAGCAGGCGTTCGGCTGGCGGTCAACAACATAAGAAATCGCAGATCGAATTGCAAGGTGGATTTCCCGCGAGTCAATCGTTCTATTGAGGTTTGAGATGATATCCTCCTTGCTTCAGCAACTTTCTAACCTCATTCCCCTTGCCAGTGAGCAGCTTTTTTCGTAAATCTTAGTAACGCGTTTTTGGAGGAACAAGCTCAGAAAGTGGAGCCTCCACTTTCCTGAACAATGGTTCATTTACAATCCACAGTCACTGTTGCATGTCGGCGGCTGTGGGTTTTCTATTTCGTGAAAACAAAGCAACAACCCAACGGGATTGTTGAGGAAGTAAACACCAGATGCATCAAGAAGTCTCCCATCAATCATTCGTAGCTGGTTTGCGGTGTCTTCTCTGTGGAACTGATTATCCGGACGGCAATATCTTTACTTGTCCTCACTGTGGCATCGAGGGTATTCTCGACGTCCAGTATGACTATGAAGCTGCTGGCGTGAAGCTCTCTTCTCAACTTGCCTGTAGACCCTTTGATCATTGGCGGTATCGTGAGTTGCTTCCCATCTCACCAGATGCGGACATCCCTCACCTGCACATTGGTTGGACGCCATTTTATGATGTGCCTCGTTTGGCTCGAGCACTCGGCGTACGAAAGCTGTTTCTCAAGGATGACGGACGCAATCCAACAAACTCATTCAAGGATAGAGCAAGCTCCATCGGTGTGTTGAAAGCAATCGAGTTTGGTTTCGATACAATCGCCTGTGCATCAACGGGGAATGCAGCGTCATCACTTGCCGGACTTTCTGCTGCAATGGCGTTGAAGAGCTACATCTTTGTTCCTGAGCGGGCGCCTGAGCCGAAGATTGCGCAACTCTTGATTTTCGGTGCGACGGTGCTGAAGGTGCGCGGGACATATGAACAGGCATTCGATCTGTGCAAACAAGCGTGCGACAGGTTCGGTTGGTACAACCGAAACAGCGGAACGAATCCCTTTCTTGTGGAAGGGAAAAAGACTGCCGGATTGGAAATTGCTGAGCAGTTGGGAACCGACATCCCTGTCTGGGTTGTCGTGTCGGTAGGAGATGGGTGTACCATTGGCGGCATCGGGAAAGGCCTCCAGGAAATGCACCGACTTGGGTTTATCGACCGCGTGCCCCGCTTGCTGGGCGTCCAAGCGCAAGGAGCCAGACCATTGCTCGACGCATTTCTCTCTGGCAAAGATCTGGTCTCGACCGAAACGCACACGATTGCAGACAGTATTGCCGTGGGTACACCACGTAATTGGCGCCGCGCCATTCAGCAAATTAAGCATTCGTGCGGCGACATGGTTGCGGTTTCGGATAATGAAATTCTCGATGCGATGCGAATGACGGCGCGGCTGGGCGGTGTGTTTGGCGAGCCTGCGGGTGTTGCGGGAGTTGCTGGTTTAAAGAAAGCGATTGAGCAGCAGATCGTCGGGTCTAACGAAACTGCTCTGGTTGTTATTACAGGAAATGGATTGAAGGATATTCAATCTGCAAAGCAGGCTGCAGGGCAGGCAATCTCGGTGGAGGCCAACATCGCTGCACTGGAGCGGGCACTATCATGAGCCGTATTTGGTAAGCCGGTATGCTACTAAAGAATGCCACAGTATTGATTCTGTCTCCGGAGCGAGTTGAGCGTGCGGATCTCCGCGTGCAAGATGGTGCCATTGTTGCGCGGGGAAAGGACCTTCGTCCCTTAGAAGAGGAAGAGACCGTTGACCTTTTTGGCCTTTTCATCATGCCTGGCATGGTAAACGCGCACACGCACTTGTACTCTGCGCTTGCGCGGGGGATGTCTGCACCCAAGATCCCGGCGAACAATTTTGTTCAGATTTTAAGAAAGATCTGGTGGAAACTTGATCAGTCTCTGGACGAGGAAAGTATCTACTATAGTGCCCTCGTTGGTAGCCTCGAGGCGGTGAAATATGGGGCGACAACGTTGATTGACCATCACGCTTCGCCGAATCACATCAAAGACTCTCTCGACATTATCAAGAAGGCGATGGCAACGGTTGGCATGCGGGGAATCCTTTGTTACGAAACGACAGACCGAGGCGGTCGCAGGCGTCGGAATGAGGGGCTTGGAGAGAACGAGCGGTTCATTGCAGAGAATGCGGACAATCCATACTTCAAAGGCACTGCCGGCGCCCATGCTTCGTTCACGCTCAATGACGAAACAATGGAAGCTCTCGGGCAGATGTCTGAAAAATACGACTGCGGCGTACATATTCACGCTGCTGAGGATAATGCCGATATCATCAACACGATGAAGAAATATGGAATTGGTGTCGTGAGACGTCTTCAGAAGTTTGGTGCTCTCTCGCATAAGTCGATCCTGGCTCATGGAATTCACCTGCCGAAGAGTCAAGTTGCGACGATTGGCAAATCGAGGGCATGGATAATCCACAATCCTCGCTCGAACATGAACAACGCAGTTGGCTATGCGCCATTGCAATGGTTCGGCGATCACTCAGCCATCGGGACAGACGGTTTCCCATCGGATATGTTTGAGGAAAGCAAAATCGGCTTCTTCAGAAATCGGGAGTCCGATCATAGAGTGTCCTTTGGCCGTCTGCCCGAGATGTTGCATGCCGGACAGAAGCTGGTATCAAGGTTCTTCGGCAGAGAATTCGGCACGCTTGAAGTTGGATCACCTGCCGATCTGATCGTTCTGAAATATACTCCTCCCACTCCACTAACTGATCTCAATCTCCTTGGTCATTTCCTGTTCGGGATGAGTTCCGGAATGGTGACTCACACGATGGTGAATGGTGAATGGCAAATGTGGGATGGCGGATTGGTTGGGATTGATGAAGAGAAGATTATGAATGAGGCATCGGTGGTAGCGCAAAGGCTCTGGAAGAGAATGGAGAAGAGTTGAATTGCCAGCTTAGAATCGAGACAATCTTAAAGACCAACTGATGGGAATATGTAACATCATAGGAAAGCCCGAACGAAGAGTCGATGCCTTCGGGAAGGTCACTGGCAAAGCCAAGTTTGCTGCGGATTACAATGCTGGTCATCAACTGGTCGGCAAGGTTCTACGATCAAAGCATCCTCATGCCAGGATCCTCCGAGTCGATACAGCAAGAGCTGAACACCTCGAGGGAGTCGAAGCTGTACTTGTTGCAAAGGATATTCCGGGTGAGAAGGTGTTTGGAATCGTCACGAAAAACCAGGCGATCCTCGCTTTGGACAAGGTTCGTTACCTTGGCGATGGTCTTGCCCTTATTGCGGCCAGAACGAAGGAGATCGCTGAACTGGGGCTTTCGTTGATTGATGTTGAGTACGAACCGTTACCAATTGTTTCTGATCCAGAACAAGCAATGATGTCGGAATCACCCAAGATTCACGGTGAAGATAATACTTTTGTTCACCATAAGGTGCGAAAGGGGAACATAGAGAAGGGATTCGCTGATGCGGACTTCATCATCGAACGAAGATTCAAAACTCAATTCATCGAACACTCATACATAGAGCCTGAAGCAGTTCTCGCGGAACCTGCCGAAAACGGAGGAGTGAAAATTGTCGGTTCCGTCCAGAACCTGTTCTCAAGCAGGCGCTCTGTTGCCGCTGCCCTCAAGCTTGATCTTAACAAAGTCCAGATCATTCAGGCAACGCTTGGCGGTTCCTTTGGCGGAAAAGATGAAGTGATGACATCGATGTGCTGTCGCGCTGCGCTTCTTTCCTTGAAGACCGGCAAACCGGTGAAGATGGTGAACTCCCGCGAGGAGTCGATGCTCGAAAGCTATAAGCGTCATCCCTACGTTCTCTATTACAAATGGGGCGCGAAGAAGGATGGCTCGATCACAGCGATGGAGAACAGGTGCATCGCCGATGGGGGAGCATATGCATCGATGAGCTCGTTCGTTACATGGAGATCAGTCGTGCAGGCAACGGGACCGTACTCCTGTGAGAACGTGAAGACCGATGTCTTTGCTGTCTATACCAACAACAACTATACTGGTGCCATGAGGGGTTTCGGCTCTCCTCAAGTGAACTTTGCCATCGAGTCGATGATGGATGAACTTGCCGAACGTGTCAACAAGAACCCACTGGAGATCCGTCTGCAGAACGGCTTTGAACGGGGTGCAGTGACCGCAACTGGACAAGTGCTGGATCATAATGTGAGTCTCAAAGAGGTGCTTCACAAGGCTGCAGATGCGATTCAGTTCAGCGAGAAATGGAATCGCTATCGCTCAACACCAAACGCACCAAGGAAGAGGGGCATTGGCGTCGCCTGTAGCTATCGTGGCGTATCGCTTGGCGCAGAAGGCACAGATGCCGCAGGTACTATTGTGTCTGTACAAACTGACGGTAGCGTGATCGTCTCTTCAGGCATCACCGATATGGGACAGGGAGCGCAAACTCAGATGTCGCAAATTGCCGCTGAGGTGTTAGGGATTTCGATGGACCGGATCCAGTTTCTTAACACCAACACAAGCCGAATTGCTGACTCGGGTCCGACGGTTGCATCACGTGGGACAATCATGGGTGGCTCAGCAGCGAAAAAGGCCGCAGAGATCGTTCGTGCAACGCTACTCGATGTTGCAGTAGCGATGACGCGTCGCGACGTGCAAAGTCTGGTGCTTATTGACAACTATCTCGTTGACACTAAATCCGGCCAACGGCTTGCCTCATTCAGCGAGCTTGTGGATGAATGTTTCAAGAGAGGAAAACCGATGTTCGGCTTTGGCTGGTTCAAGTCGCCGCATACATCGTGGGATGAGGAACGTGGACGGGGTGAAGCCTATTTCACTTTCGTGTATGGTGCAAACATTGCCGAGGTAGAAGTCGACACGGAAACAGGGAAAGTGGACGTTATGAACGTTGTCTCTGTACACGATGTCGGCAAGGCAATCAACCGCTCGTCCGTGTTAGGGCAATTCTATGGCGGCGTTGCCATGGGTCTGGGCTACGGATTGCTTGAGGAATTCGATTTCGATGACGCATTGCCAAAGCAGTTGAACTTTGATGAGTACCTGATTCCAACGTCAATGGATGTACCACACATCATTCCGATCATCGTTGAGAATGAGGATGCAGCAGGTCCATTTGGAGCGAAATCCATTGGCGAGCCATCGAATGAGTTGGCTGCACCAGCAATCATGAATGCGATCTATAATGCCACAGGAAAGCGAATCACGGAAATGCCCGCAACATTAGAGAGAGTTTTGCTCGGCCGCAGACTACGGCGTAAGGAAGAGCGGGGATCTGTAAAGAATGTTGAGGAATCGCTGGCTGAAGAATCCTGCAAGGTCCGCCCCATTCAACGATGAAACCCTTCGAGTACATATCAGTGCGATCGCTCGATGAAGCACATGCTGCCCTTGCAGAGCATGGCCCCGATGCGTCGATACTTGCTGGGGGTACAGACCTTTTGATTGAGTGGCGAAGGCCAGTCGGTACGTCTCCCAAAGTCGTCGTGGATATCTCTCGCATTAAAGAACTCAAGGGAATCGTTACAAGTGATGGGATGGTGACGCTGAAGCCGCTGGCAACGCATACAGAGATCATGACAACGGCTGTTATTCGGGATTGCGCCCCGTTCCTTGCCTGTGCGGCATCGAACATTGGAGCGCCTCAGATTCGGAATCGTGGTACGGTTGGCGGGAATATCATGAATGCTGCGACCTGTGCCGATACGGTTCCACCATTGATTGCACTTGGAGCCACAGTAACTCTGCAATCCAAGGCTGGCTCACGGAAAATGGACCTGGTTGATCTATACGTCAGACCTTATCACACGAACGCACGAGTTGATGAGGTATTGACCGGAATTCGATTCACAAAACTCCCGCCTCGGACACGAAGCGCGTTCATCAAGCTGGGCCGGCGCAATGCGCTTTCCATTTCCAGGTTGAGTGTTGCAGCCTTCCTTACTGAAGATGACAACGAGAAAATTATCGACGCCCGAATCGTGCCCGGCGCCGCCTTTCCGGTATGGCAGAGGGTAAAGGAAGCAGAGCAAATGCTCATAGGGGAGAAGCCGTCGAATCCGTTGTTCGTCGCTTGCGGACAGAAGGTGTCGGAAATGATGATTGCACATACGGGCAGGCGCTGGTCGACAGAGTACAAGGAACCGGTGATTGCTGTACTCGTCCGGCGAGCGTTGGAACAATGTGCACGGCCAGACGGAGTGCTGATCGGAGTCACATCATGACGAAGGGCGCGATCAAGACCAAGATCAATGGCCGTTCGTATGAGATGTCGATCTTTCCGAATCAGACACTTCTCGAATTGCTCCGCGAGAATCTGGGACTTACTGGAACAAAGTGTGGTTGCGAGATTGGAGAATGTGGAGCGTGTACTGTGTTGCTCGATGGTGAAGCAGTAAACGCATGCTTGGTTCTCGCCCCTCAGATTGACGGCAGAGAGATTATGACCGTTGAGGGATTGATGAAGGATGGCAAACTCGATCCGTTGCAGGAATCGTTCATGGACCATGATGCAGTCCACTGTGGGTTTTGTACTCCCGGAATGTTGATGAGTGCCAAGGCGATCCTCAAGAGCCATCAGAACGCAAATGACGTTGAAATTCGGACGGCGATCTCAGGGAATCTGTGTCGGTGTACAGGGTATGTACAGATAGTTGAAGCGATCAAGGAAATCACAGGCGAACATGGAATCAAGGAATAGTTCATCTCTTACTTCTCAGGCAGCACGGGCTGAAGCTGAGCGCTGCTTGTATTGCTTTGATGCGCCGTGCATCAGCGCATGTCCGACGCATATTGATATCCCTGCTTTCATCTCAATGATCAGGTCCGGGAATATACTCGGTGCTGCCGAGGTCGTGAAGTCGTCCAACGCACTTGCGAATGTCTGTGGCAAAATATGTCCAGAGGAGATCTACTGTCAATCAGTGTGCAATCGTGCGAAAGAAGATACCCCAATCCAAATCCGTGAGTTGCATTTTTTTGCAACGCAGCACGAGGCGAAGTCTGGCTACAGTGCGGTGAGACAATCCCAGATCTCGGGTAAGGAAATTGCTGTTGTCGGAGGTGGACCGACTGGGCTTGGCTGTGCGTTTGAATTATCAAAGCTAGGACACAAAGTCACACTCTATGATGAGAAGGGGCTGGGCGGCGTTCCGAAGAACAGCATTCCTGCATTTCGCCTCACACATGATGAGCTGATGGATGACGTGAAGTTCTTGAAGAAGCACTTCATAACAAAGAAAGAGAATATTACGCCGGGTACACTCAATCGATTGACACAGCAGTTCGATGCAACATACATTGGCATCGGGCTTGGCAAGGATAGGGCGCTTGGACTTAAGGGTGAGAGTCTCAAAGGTGTGTTACCTGTTCTTTGGTTCCTGGAGACAGCAAAATGCGGGAAGATGTCCGTTGGTCAACGGGTGGTTGTTGTTGGTGGTGGTAATGTCTCGCTCGATGCTGCGGCAACGGCAAAGCGTCTCGGAGCTTCGCATGTAGTGTTGATCTACAGGCGAAGCGAAGGCGAAATGAAAGTATGGAAGAGTGAACTTGAAGAAGCTCGCAAGCAAGGCGTTGAGATCCGGTTTCTGACAAATCCCATTGAAATAATTGGGAAGAAGCGAGTCGCTGGGATCAAATGCCGTCAGACTGCACTCTCCAAGAAGAAAGACGCTTCAGGTCGCCGAGTTCCGATGGAAGTGCAAGGATCTGACTTCATCGTTGATGCCGACACAATAATCATCGCAATAGGACAGGTTATTGGCGCTGATTTTGTGAAGAAGTTCAAGCTGAATAACAGGGGCTTCATTGCGGTTGACAGGAAGTTCCGTACGTCTGTCCCCGGTGTTTTCGCCGGTGGCGACGCGATTTCGGGCGAGGGAACAATTGTGCAATCGGTGTCGCATGGGAAGCAGGCAGCATGGGCAATGCACGAGTATCTAAGTCACGGAGGATAGAGAATACCATGGGACATTCTGAAACTGAAACATATGCGCTGCGGGATCTCTCGTATGATTTTCTTGGTCTTCGGTTCGAGAACCCATTCATCCTTGCCGCAGCTCCATCTACTGACGATCTCGAAATGGTGCGTCGCGCATTTCAAATGGGATGGGCAGGCGCAATCCTCAAAACCACTTCCATCGAAGGAACGAAGGTCGACCTTGCCTATCCCATGATGAGTACGTTCAACCATGACGGGAAGAAGCTTTTCGGGATGGGGAACATCGATCTGATTTCGGAGCATCATATTGACAAAGTCGAGTGGAACGTCAGAAAACTAAAGAAGGAGTTTCCGAAGAAGATTGTCGCTGCGAGCATCATGGCGGGGCGAAAAGAGGATTGGCAGAATCTTGTCGCTCGGCTGGAAAAAGCAGGAGTGGACTTCATCGAATGCAGTTTCTCTTGTCCACAGGGTAATATCGGCGAAGATCCGGGCAAGATGCTTGCACAGAGTGTAAGTGCAACCGAGCTGACGGCACGATGGGTTAAGGAGGCGGCAACACGAGTCCCGGTTTCCATAAAGATCACGCCACACGTGACTGATATTGTCGAGGTCGCTCGGGCTGTCAAGCGGAGTGGAGCAGATGCCCTTACTGCCTCAAACTCAGTTCAGGCATTGATGGGTGTGGATATCAGGACATTCGTTCCGTACCCTCAGCTCAACGGTCGTTCAACGTATAGTGGATTGACAGGCCCAGCCATCAAGCCGATTACACTCAGAACGATAGCAGAAATTGCCCGCAACGTTGATATCCCGATTCTCGGCACTGGAGGCGCATCGACGTGGAGTGATGCGGTGGAATTCATGGCAGTCGGAGCAGGTGTTGTGCAGTTCTGTACCGCCGTGATGCACAATGGCTTCCGCATCATCGATGATTTGCGAAGTGGTATGTCGCACTATCTTGACGAGATGCAATTCAAGTCCGTGCAAGATATCCAAAGGAAAGCGCTCGCGCACATTGCTGCACACGACGAGCTACCACGTCGCGTTATTCGGAGTAAGATCAATGACGCAACCTGCATCCAGTGCGAAGTGTGCTACATTGCGTGCAGGGATGGTGGGCACATGGCGATTGATTGTCGGCCAAGCAGGATCCCAAAAGTTGATTGGGATCGTTGTGTCGGGTGCGGGTTGTGTGAGCATGTGTGTCCGGTTGATGGTTGCATCGAAATGAATGTGGTTGCCTGAATGGTCAGGCTGGCGGGGTTCGTAAACGAATCGTTCATTGTTGAAAGACACTTATGAAATCTGAGATAGTCAAGAAGCTCAATCCTGAGGTAGTCAGGAGAACCGCTGCAAGGTGCCGCGAACGTGGCATCATCATTCCAACGTTTGCACAGATGCGTGATCCTGGCATCATTCCAAAGTCCATCAAGGAGAAGCTTCCCGACATCGGTTTGTGGGAGGTGAATCCTTTCAATCTCTTTCGTATCACATGGAAGAATGACATCAAGACAGGGTTGTTCGGTGGCGTCAACTACGTCGAGATTCCCTCATCAATCACCGGCGTCAAAGCCCGGATTGTTGGTCTCGTTGGCAAGTATTTTCCGACCGGAGCTCACAAGGTTGGGGCCGCATTTGGTTGTCTTGTGCCTCGCTTGGTGAGTGGCGAATTTGATCCGGAGAAGCACAAGGCCGTCTGGCCCTCGACCGGCAACTTTTGTCGGGGGGGTGCCTTTGATTGTGCACTGCTTGACTGTACCGCTGTTGCAATTCTGCCCGAGGAGATGTCGAAGGAACGGTTCAGGTGGCTCAGAGAGATTGGTGCCGAAGTCATAGCTACACCCGGTTGCGAGTCAAACGTGAAGGAAATTTATGACAAGTGTTGGGAATTGAAGAAGGATCCGAACAATTTCATCTTCAATCAATTTGAGGAATTCGGAAATCCGATCTGGCATTACAACGTCACGGGTCCGGCAATCGAAGAGGTATTCCACTCCCTGAAGGTAAAGAACGGACGAGCGGCTGCCTACATTTCGGCCACCGGTTCGGCGGGGACAATAGCTGCAGGAGATTATCTCAAAAAGCAATTTCCCCATATGACAATTGTAGCAACCGAAGCACTTCAGTGTCCGACACTGCTTATGAATGGATTTGGCGGGCATCGCATCGAAGGCATTGGTGATAAGCACGTCCCGTGGGTACACAATGTACGCAACACCGATGCTGTCGCCGCGATCGACGACGAGGATTGCATGAGAGTGTTACGACTGTTCAATGAGGATGAAGGAAGGAAGTATCTCGAAGGAATCGGAGTGAAGGTGAGCGAGAGCGAAGATCTTTCCATGCTCGGCATTTCAAGTATCTGTAACCTTCTCGCGGGAATCAAGACGGCAAAGTACTTCGACTTGAACGAAGACGACATTATCTTCACCATTTTCACGGACTCCGTTGATCTTTACCGATCGAGGCTGAAAGAACTGGATGACGAATGCGGGAAATACTCACCTGCGCAAGCCATACGAGATCACGCTGGACCAATTTTGCACCAACAAATCGACTTCTTCAAGGATCTTACCTATATGGAGAGGAAGGCTATTCATAATCTCAAGTACTACACGTGGGTGGAGCAGCAGGGAAAGACATCGGCAGAACTTGATGCCCAATGGGGTACTGACTACTGGAGATCTCGTTTTGAAGACGAGGTGCTTCAATTTGATTTGATGATTGACAAGTTTAATGTTGAAGTAACACGATCATGAAAACGGAAGGATAACGTACATGAACGTTCCATTCAAAGAAATACTGGCAGCGGCAAAGAAGAATGAATCGCAGGTTGCAAACTTTCTCCGCGACCTGATTGCGATCAAGTCGCTAAGTTCACAGGAGGAAAATGTTGTTGCGCGCATCAAACAGGAGATGGAGAAATGCAAGTTTGATGATGTCACTATTGACCCAATGGGAAACATCCTCGGAAGAATAGGGAAAGGGAAACACGTTATTGCCTTCGATGCGCATGTGGATACGGTAGATGTTGGCAATCCGGCGAACTGGTCGGTCGATCCATTCAAAGGCGCGGTGAAGGATGGTATCATCTATGGTCGCGGCGCGTGCGACATGAAAGGTGCTCTTGCCTCGATTGTCCACGGTGGCAAGCTTATCAAAGATCTGGGACTCGAAGACGACTACACACTCTATGTAGTTGGCAGTGTCCAGGAAGAGGATTGCGACGGGCTCTGCTGGCAGTACATCATCAACGAAGACAAGCTGCGGCCCGAAGTCGTGGTGATTACAGAACCGACGAATCTTGCAGTGTATCGTGGTCACCGAGGACGGATGGAGATGGAAGTACGCACAAGAGGGATCTCGTGTCATGGCTCTGCTCCCGAGCGCGGAGTAAATGCCGTGTACAAAATGGCTCCCATTGTGCAGGATATCGAGAAACTTAACGAACGACTGACGGGCGAACCATTCCTTGGCAAAGGAACAGTCACGATTGCCGAGATTCGCTCGACATCGCCATCTCTGTGTGCCGTTGCTGATTCATCAACGATTCATCTTGACCGGCGGCTCGCTGCAACGGATACCCTGGAATCAGCGGTACGGGAGATTCAAGAACTTCCGAGTGTGAAGAAGGCAGAGGCCGAAGTTGTTGTCCTGGACTATGCTGTTCCAAGCTGGCGGGGGCTAACCTACCCTACAAAGAAGTACTACCCGACATGGCTTTTACCGGCAAATCATCCGGTGCTCAATAGCGGGGTACGGGCTTTTGAAAATCTATTCGGTGAGAAGCCCCAAGTGAGCAGATGGGTGTTTAGCACCAACGGTGTTGCCGTCATGGGAATGCACAATATTCCATGTATTGGCTTCGGGCCGGGCAACGAAATCCATGCCCACATGGCAACCGAGCAAATCCCCGTCGAGCATCTGGTGAAGGCGAGTGCATGGTACGCCGCGTTCCCGGGTGTGTATGTTGGAAAATGATTTCAATGACATGATAAACTAGAGGATGACCATGGCAACAAAACTTTCAAAACTTCCCAACACTGTTCGTGGCAGAGACTACATCGAAACCAAAGACTGGTCCGTTAAGGAGATAGAACTTGCGCTGAAGACTGCCGGCGAGCTCAAAAAAATGTTTAAGAAAGGGAAACCACATCGGTATCTTCCCGACAAGACCGCTTTTCTCTTTTTCTTTGATAAGTCAACGCGGACACGGAACTCATTCGAAGCAGGGTTAACTCAACTTGGCGGTCACGCGCACTTCATTTCGTCGGAAACATCCCAGGTGGCACACGGGGAATCGCCGAAGGATATGGGCATCATTCTTTCAAGCTACGGGCACGCGATTGCGATACGCCATGACCTTGTTCCAGGTGAAGGCAACAGC
>JBGPGQ010000058.1:0-12586 GCA_041483995.1 Bacteroidota bacterium | reverse complement strand
GACGTGGCTGCAGATCGAGCACATCCAGAGAAGAAACATCGGCCACTTGCAGCAAGAACAATCTCGATGGCACAAGCCTACACCCTTCTCCTTATTTTACTTACTGCTGCCGTACTCCTTGCGAGCAGTATGAACGTGCGCTTCGTTGTTATTCTTGGGGGATATTTCCTCCTGAACCTTGCTTACTCTTTTAAGCTCAAAGAAGTCGTATTGCTCGATGTCTTCATTATTGCTGCAGGGTTTATGCTCAGAGTGCTCGGTGGAGCCTACGCAATTAACGTGGAAGTATCGACCTGGATTGTGCTTTGTACGCTATTCATTTCCTTATTTCTCGGATTTGCGAAACGCAGAGGTGAAATTGTGCTTAGTCAGGAATCTGGATCGACTTCCGAACGAAAAGTGCTTCTGCACTACCGAATCGACTTTATTGATCAGATGCTGACGATATCTGCAGCGGGCACAGTCATTTCGTACGCCCTCTATACCGTCGCACCCCGCACACTGGATATCTTCGGAACTGACAAAATGATATATTCAACTGTCTTCGTCATTTACGGTATGTTTCGTTACCTATACCTGATACACATGACAGACTCGACGGAAAACCCGACTACCGCAGTTACTTCCGATTGGCCGATTATTCTCACGGGACTACTATGGATCGCTACGTGCGTCGCTCTAATTTATTCAGGCGGGCATGTACCCTATCTCAGTAGATGAAACCTTGTACATCTTCAAACCTCTCACAACAACGTAGGTAATTTTCAGTGATCAAGAGATATTTAGTAACTGGTGGCGCAGGTTTTCTGGGAATCAATCTGGTCAGGTTCCTGCTCAGACATGGCCATTCCGTAAAAACGCTTGACGTGGCAGATTTTGATTACGAGGATGTTATCGGTAAGGTCAACGCTGTCAAAGGTGATATCCGGGATAAGGGTGCTGTTGCAAAAGCCATGCAGGATGTCGATCTGGTAGTACATACTGCCGCCGCACTCCCTCTTTACACAGAAGAGGATATTTTTTCCACGGACGTGGAGGGGACAAGAAATGTCGCAGAGGCGGCGTACAAGCATCACGTGGAGCGGATGATCCATATTTCTTCAACTGCGGTCTACGGCATCCCCGACCATCACCCGTTGATAGAAGATGACTCACTCATCGGGGTTGGCCCTTATGGCAAAGCGAAAATCCAGGCGGAGGAAGTTTGTCTTGAATACCGGAGGAAGGGCATGTGCATTCCGATCATCAGACCAAAATCTTTCATCGGTCCGGAACGTCTTGGCGTGTTTGCTCTTTTTTATGATTGGGCAAAAGATGGGAGATCATTTCCAATGATCGGGAACGGCAACAACCGGTACCAACTGCTTGACGTCGAAGATCTAATTGAGGCGATCTATCTGACCGCAAGCGGCGATCGTTCAAAAGTGAATGACACTTTTAACATTGGCGCCAAGGTATTTACAACGATGAAGGAGGACTACCAGGTTATTCTTGACAACGCGGGGTTCAACAAAAAGATCAGGACATTTCCTGCCACGCCCCTCATTATTACTCTGCGAATTCTTGAATTCCTCCACCTTTCCCCCTTATACAAATGGGTTTACGAAACAGCCTCCAAAGATTCGTTTGTTTCAATCGAAAAGGCCGAGAGAGTTCTGGGGTTTAGTCCGAAATATTCCAATAAGGATGCACTTCTCAGAAACTACAAATGGTATCTGGAAAATCTGCCGAAGTTTGAGAATACGTCTGGGGTTTCACATCGAGTACCTTGGAAGCAAGGCATCCTCGGTATTGCTAAGTGGTTTTTTTAGTCAAGCTATCTGTCTTGGCTTTACAACGCTGTAACCCTCCCGAATCCAACCCAATGTGCCACCTTCAAGGCTTACCACGTTTCTAAACCCCTGCTGGTGAAGATAATGAGCCGCCTCAAAGGATCGTGAGCCGCTCGCGCAAATGCAAACTATTTGTGTGGACTTATCCTTGGGGAGCTCGTTCGTTCTTTTGGGTAAAATCCCTAACGGAATGTTGAATACTCCTTCGATTGCGCCAGTAGTCATAAGTTCGGCAGGCTCGCGGACGTCAAGAAGAAATGGTTTACTGCCAGACTGTAACAACTTCGCAAGGTCACGTGCAATTGTATTCAGAAAAGTATCACTGCGTTGCGCAACGCGTGCCGTTCCGCACTGAAGCGTCATTTTTCCGCCTGCCTCAGTTGCTTCGGCAAACGGTGGAAAAAACTCCTTGACAAATTCACGATACGCCTCCCTAGAACGCACCTTGAGAAATGGATTGTTTTTTCTTTCATCTCCAAGGTAGGAGAATTCATTTTCTTCATAGTCATGCCCAGGGTATATCTTTGTCGCATCCGGCAATGGTAGAACTTTGTTCTTCAGGCTCTCATACTGTTCTTCAGGATTACCACCGGGCAAATCGCTTCGTCCGGCCTGTCCAATCAGGAGCAAATCACCCGTAAAGAGACATTGCTCAACCTGCAACGCGATATGATTATCAGTGTGCCCCGGCGTGTGTAGCACCTTGAGGTTGAGCGGACCAATCGCGATTGTATCATTGTCTTCTACATAACGATCAATCGGGATCTTTGCATTGGCTCTTAAAATATCACCAATTCCAAACTTATCTCCCTGATCAACAATTTTCCATTTATCCTTTGTTTTCTCGTGCATGATGACCTCAGATCCCTCCGACTTTTTCAGTTCCTCGGCACCTGAAACATGATCGGCATGAGTGTGAGTGTCTATGACATGTGTAATGCGTGCACCAAGCTCAGCGGCCTCTTTTCGTATCCGTTCAACATCCTCAATGTTAGGATCAATCACTGCGCACGAAGAAGTACCGGAATGCGCGACAAGATATGACAATGTGCCAGTCCCATCGGTTGAACGGATCTGTCGTACAATCACTTCTTCACCTCCGAATATTCTACGTTCATTGGTCGGTAATTCAAGGGGGGAAATATTTGCTTCAAGTATAAGTAATCGTGCCCTCATGGTCAAGCGACGTGAGGATTGATGGGCTATTTAGCCATTGACTTACCCTGCTGTTTTCTTTATATTTCTCTCATAAATGCGGGAATAAAATGGTGTCATGGAACTTAAGACTATGGCACGAACGTTGAGTAGTAAGCACACAGTAGTCTCAACTATCCTGGTATCACAAGGGTAAAAGGACAGACATGGAAGGAAACTTCTCAAACAGGGTTCAGGATGTTATTCGACTTAGCCGCGAGGAAGCCCTTCGGCTTGGCCATGACTACATTGGCACCGAACATCTGTTGCTGGGGGTGATCCGTGAAGGCGAGGGGATCGCCGTAAAAATCCTTCGTAACCTTGGCGTGGATCTGTACAAACTGAAAAAGGCAATTGAAGACACCGTGCGCACCTCGGGAGGGACCCTGACAATTGGGAACATTCCGCTGACGAAGCAAGCAGAAAAGGTATTAAAGATAACTTATCTTGAGGCGAAGCTGTACAAATCGGATGTGATCGGCACCGAACACCTTCTGTTGTCTCTACTCAGAGATGATGACAATATCGCCGCTCAAATCTTGCACCAATTCAACGTACATTACGATGTCGTGCGAAGCGAGCTGGACAACATTATCAGCGGGAAGCCATCTACACCACCCCATGGAACAGCCGCCGAGAAGAAAGCGGAAAAGTCCAAGACACCGGTGCTTGATAATTTTGGTCACGACCTCACAAAGCTTGCAACCGAAGACAAGCTCGACCCTATAGTTGGCAGAGACAAGGAAATCGAACGTGTTGCGCAAGTATTGAGCAGACGAAAGAAGAATAATCCCGTTCTCATCGGTGAACCTGGGGTCGGGAAAACAGCGATTGCCGAAGGCTTGGCAATGCGAATCGTACAAAAAAAAGTCTCTCGGGTACTTCATGGAAAACGTGTCGTGACGCTCGACTTGGCCGCTCTTGTTGCGGGAACAAAATACCGTGGACAGTTTGAAGAGCGAATGAAGGCCGTAATGAATGAACTGGAAAAAGCAAAAGATGTTATCCTGTTCATCGACGAATTGCACACGATTGTGGGAGCAGGTGGCGCGTCGGGTTCTCTGGATGCATCAAACATGTTCAAGCCCGCTCTTTCACGTGGCGAGTTGCAATGCATCGGTGCAACGACACTTGATGAATACCGACAGTACATTGAAAAGGATGGGGCTCTCGACAGAAGGTTCCAGAAAATCATGGTCGATCCAACGACTGTTGATGAAACGATTCAAATACTCAAAAATATCAAGCATAAGTACGAAGAACACCACGGTGTCCACTACAATGACAAGGCCTTGGACGCAGCTGTGCGCTTGAGCGACCGGTATATCACGGATCGCTATTTGCCCGACAAAGCCATTGACGTCCTGGATGAATCCGGATCGCGTGTACACCTTGCCAATATACATGTCCCGAAGGAAATCCTGGGACTTGAGGCTGAAGTCGAAAAGATCAAGCAGTCGAAGAACCAAGTCGTCAAGAATCAGAATTTTGAAGAGGCTGCAAGACTTCGGGATCTTGAAAAGAAGTTGTTGAGCGATCTGGATATTGCGAAGAGGGAATGGGAATTGAAGGCCCAAGATACAATTCACGAAGTCACCGAAGAGCAGATCGCCGATGTCGTTTCGATGATGACAAGCATACCGGTCAACAAGATTGCTCAGTCCGAATCTGCAAAGCTCCTGAAAATGGACAGTGTACTGAAGGATCAGGTTGTGGGGCAGAATGAAGCCCTTGTGAAACTCACGAAAGCCATTCGGCGAACGCGAGCAGGATTAAAGGATCCATCACGCCCAATTGGCTCATTCATTTTCCTTGGTCCAACCGGAGTGGGAAAAACCGAATTGGCGAAAGCCCTCGCCCGATACTTGTTTGATTCGGAAGAGGCTCTCATCCGGATCGACATGAGTGAGTACATGGAGAAATTCAGCGTCTCCAGATTGGTCGGCGCTCCACCGGGATACGTAGGATATGAAGAAGGCGGGCAATTAACAGAGAAGGTCCGGCGAAAACCATACTCTGTCGTACTTCTGGATGAAATAGAAAAAGCACACCCTGATGTATTCAATATCCTCCTTCAAGTGCTTGATGATGGAATCCTCACCGATAGTCTGGGCCGTCGCGTGGACTTCAAGAACACGATTCTCATAATGACATCGAACATTGGAACACGCGATCTCAAACGGGGTGGCGGTATTGGATTTAACACGGAGTCAACAAAGAATAGTTATGATTCAATGAAATCAACGATTGAGGATGCGCTCAAGCGCGTATTCAATCCTGAATTCCTGAACCGCATTGACGATACGATCGTGTTTCATACGCTCGAAAAATCTCACATAATGGAAATTGTGCAGATCCAAATGCGCGATTTGGTGAAGCGGATATCGGGGATGGGGATCACCATCGAACTTACAAAGCAAGCAAGGGAATTTCTTGCAGACAAGGGCTTTGACCCGGCCTTTGGTGCGCGTCCTCTGCGGAGAGCACTCCAGAAGTATCTGGAGGATCCAATAGCCGAAGAGCTGCTCAAGGGCAAGTATCCCGAGGGAAGCAATATCCATGTTAAAATCAACAAGAAGACCGGAGAGCTCAAGTTCAGCGCTTCTTCACGGCAAAAGAAGAAAGATGGAAGCGTTGCAGAAGAGGAGAAACCCGCAAACGTTTCATAATTAAGTAGTCGCGTTTCAAAAGACAAAAGGTCTCGTCAAACGACGAGACCTTTCTTTTTGCCCCCCTGACGTTGATTACTTCATTTTCTGACGAATGCTTGGCAAGCCAAATTTCTTCAAACGATAACGGAAGTTAGCCTCACTCAAGCCGAGAATTTGAGCAGTCCTGGATTGGTTGTACATATACTGTTTCAGAGCACGTTGAATCAAAAGTTTTTCGATAAGGTCAAGTGACTGATCGAGAATGAATATTTTACCTGAATGAATGTTGTCGATCGCATCCACCAGATGCTGACGTTCATCAAGGAAGTCTGCAGGTAACTCAAGTTTGTCTCCGTGCGAGATCAGCACTGCCTTGCCAACCACGGCTGCAAGCTGACGGATATTGCCGATCCACTGACCTTGTGAAAGAATATGTGTCACACTTGAATCGATCTCCACGTTTGCTTTCCCCATAATACTGCAAAAGTGTTTGACCATCGCGGAAACCAACACGGGAATGTCTTCTAACCGTTCGCGCAATGCAGGAACTTCCACAACCTCGAATTTCTCCAGATATCCTGCAAGGTCAGTCGAAAGCATGCCACTTTGTGCAAGGGGCATCAACCGTTGGGTGAGAGTAACGATCACCTTCAGGCCGGCAAATTTCTTTCTACCCTCCTTGAGGAACCCGGTCAGCAATATCTGGTCTTGAGGCGACAGTCTATCCGCATCAGCAATCGTTAGTGTTGCATTGTCGGTCAAGGGTATCCGTTTTCGACCGGTTGTGGCTTCAAGAACATCTGCGTGTGTGCCAAGCAGTACACTACGAAGCTCAAGGTCCGCAGCACTGTTCGCATCAACAAGCACATAAGGTTTCTTTTTCCCTCGCTCGTTGCAGATTTCCGATGCTATTGTTCGCTTCCCCGCTCCGGGCTCGCCTACTAACAACACATCTTCTTTCCCTTGTGCAAGCTTCTGCACGTGTTTGACCATTCGTTTTGCAAATGCGCTGTTTCCCGTTAGTTTTGATTCCTGTGCCATTGAAATTATCTCGTTCTTGGTTAGTTAGTGATTGTAGTGAACTGGTGGTGACGTCTTCTAAGACTAACAAAAGATAGCTCGGAAAGGCGTAGGAAACAATACGGGATCTTAGTCAGAATATTTCTTATCAAATCAGGTTAACAGCAACGATGCAAATCCACGAACCAACGATAAAAAGTGTCGCCTTATATTTCAGAGATTCGCAAACAACTGTGTTTTCGCCTGCAATAGCGGAATGAAGTAGGGGCCGGATTCACTTCTTTACTCCTCTTTTGTAGGCCTTCACGTCAATATCACGCAGTTTCTTGAGCTCGCCTGCTGCTTCCTTCAATTGAGTCTCAAGATCGTGTAGTTGAGCCTCAAGATCGCGGATCCGGTTTGCACGTGCTGCCAAATCAGAAGTCTGTTTCTTTGATGACAGGACAAGATCGTCAACATGTTTCTGAAGTGTGCCGACTTTCTTCAATAGGAAAATGTACGATAGCACCTCTTCTTTTTCTTCCTTTGCCACCGGCAGGCTTGTATAGACCTGAAGCCAATACAACGAGGCGCTATCGTCGATTGCCTGATTTAGCGGGCTGCTGTAAAGGAACGCGGCCTTACGAACTGCAGTCTGATAGAAGCGCGAAGTGGGAAAGTGTTCCGCCACCAGAGCATACCTGAGTGCTGCTTCATGGATCGTGGACGAAGCTTCCAGGCTGTCAGCAATTTTCATTTCGATGAAAGCTGGGGATTCGTCCGCCCGCTCTTCTTTTGTCACTGAACAACCTGCACCCAAAACCAAGATGGACAAGACGAACAGCAGTTGCAGCAGTTTCATTTTGTCTTTTCTACCCCTTCTTTCAATGCGGGCAAGCCAGCTTTTCCGTTTACGGGTGTAGCCGGTAATTCTATCGTAAATGTCGAACCAACACCAAGCGTACTTTCAACAGACACCTTCGCACCATGTCCTTTCGAGAAAGCCTTGACAAGTGCAAGGCCAACACCCGTCCCACTAGTCCCTGATTTCGACGCACCCCCAGCTTGATAAAAACGTGTGAATATGTGAGGAAGGTCCGATTCGGAAATACCAATTCCCGTGTCAGAAATTACAATCCGAACTCCGAAGTCAGAAGGGCCGACTTCCACACGAATCTTCCCACTCTTGCGTGTATACTTGATGGCGTTACTCATCAGGTTACCGACAACCATTTTCATTTTGTCGATGTCAATCATGATGTTCGGCAAAGAGGTGGGGCGAAAGTCAACGTCAATATTCTTTCTCAAGGCACTGAGCTCGCTTTCCTTCACCACCGTACGCACCAAGGCGACAACATCAGCATCCTCAAACTTGTATCGCATCATTCCCGCCTCAACCTTCGCAACATCAAGAAACTGATGGCTGAAGTTGCTCACTTGTTCGACACTATTGTGGATGATTTCCAACATTTTCTTCTGCTCGTCGTTGAGTAGATGTCCCCGCTTGTTCGTCAGGAAAAAATGAGCGCCAAGAATTGTTGCAAGGGGAGACCGGACTTCATGTGATATTTGTTGCAACAATTCAGCCTTGTATTCGTTGATCTTTTTCAACTTGGTGCCCATTTGATTAATCGCGTTAGCAAGCAGTGCGATTTCATCCTTTGATGATACTTGTATTGGTTCAAAGGATCCACGCGCAATGTTTTCAGTGCCTTCAATAAGAGTATCAATGGGACGGGTAATCGTGCGTGCGATGAACAGAGAAAGAATAATCGCCAAGGCAAGAGTCCAAAGTGTAAGAATGAATGCAACTCCCAACGTATCTCCCGTTTTCGTCTCCACCGCTGCCATTGCGTTGTTTATTGCAAGCTGCCTGAGGCGGATGATTTGATCAAGCTTTGCGTGGATGATACCCAGACTATCTGAGACGGCAGTCAGCAGGGCATCACTACTATCCGCCATCATGCGAGGGTCGCCCCCTTCCTGACCGATGACATCGTCAAACCAATGGGTGGCATGGAGTATTTGGTTGATCAATGCTGCCTCTTTCGTGTCGGAACAAACAGCAAGAAGTGAATCCATGTACGAATCGAATTGACGCCTGCCGTCAGAAAACAACCCGTAGTAAGTCCGATCATGAGATACGAGAAATTTTTGGGCGCTTCGCTCCTGGTCTACCAGAATAGTTTGCACGTGTTTTGCTTTGTCAATTGCGGTGACATCGGTTGTGAGTGTAGTTTCCGTGGATATTGAGACCTCATTCAATTGAAAGAGCACAAAGGCACTTGAAATGACCATCAATGTGATAATCACCCCAAGTCCAAGCATGATTTTTCTTCTGATCGGAAACTGCACGGGATCAATAGTATTAATTGGTCAGAGGAAACTAAACTGCTATTGAAATGTACGATGGGCGGGGAAGAAATACAACCCAGGTCAAATCATTCGGCGGGTTGTTTGGGATGTGACAAGAAGATTACCAGTCTGCAAATTCAACTCAACACAAGAGCCCGGCTTGGGCCGGGCTCCTTGCTGACAAACATTACTTTGTTCTACTGGCAACGCTTGATACGGAATCCTTCTGCCCTTGTTGCGCCAATGTCCGCTCATACGTGAGCCAAACACAGACATGCTTTAGTTGCTTTACGTCGGTAAACTCCCCCACCCGCTTGATTGCAAAATCCCCACGTTCCGAGCGTAACTCGTGGAGAGCAAGGGCAGCGAGGATACGGTTTCCAGGCCGGGCACTCTCGTCTTTGACAATCCCCATAAGCGGAATTACAAGCTCCCCGAAATCATACCCGGGAACCAGAGCCTTCACATCCCGCACGACCTGTGCTGCAGACGCTTGCAGGCCAAGGTTTTGGCTTTCGAGTGCCTGCTCCAGACTCTTCTCAATTGCCTGCATCTTCTCATCTGTAAAGCGCGGATCATTGGAATATGTGTTGCCCGCATGACCGTTTGCCCAGACAAGAATGATTGTTACCACAAGACTCAGAACTCGTTTCATAGTGCCCTCCGCTGAAATAATGAATAAGTGAACGGGTGCAATATAGAGGGCGCTCAACGACAAAACAAGCTCATTGTTTTCATCATAAGCATGAATATCCCTCATACAAAAACCATTCATACCATTTGCCATTATGATGAGAATTATTTATACTTCTTTTGACAACAGAAAGGGTGCACCATGGCATTAGAAGTCCGACATCTCTCTCTTATCAAGGCTGTTGCTGAAGAAGGAAACATCTCGAAGGCAGGAATACAGTTGCACCTGACTCAATCGGCACTGAGCCACCAGCTTCGAGACATTGAGGATCGATTGGGCGTACAACTCTTCCTCAGACACAACAAGCGAATGACTCTGAGTCAGTCGGGGACACGATTGCTACAGTCAGCGGATCAGGTATTAAATGAATTGAAACGGGCGGAAGAGGATATCAAGCGGATAGCATCAAACAAGGGAGGACTCCTTCGCATCAGCACAAAATGCTACACCACGTATCACTGGCTCCCGTCGATTATGAAGGTCTTCAACGGGAGATTCCCAAATGTCGATGTCCAGGTTGTCAGTGATGCAACGTTGCGCCCCATCGAATTCCTTGTTGAACGCAAGCTGGATCTCGCCATCGTCTCCGGAACCATTCGTGAGCGACAAATAATCCTCGAGCCCCTGTTCCAAGACAAACTCGTTGTGATCATGCATCCCGAACACCAACTTGCCAAAAAGCGCCACGTGAGCGCAGAAGACTTTGCCGATCAACATTTGTTCATGTACTCTGAGCCGATAGAAGAATATGCTTTCTATAACACAATTCTGGTTCCGGCTGGCATCAAGCCGAAGCGTGTCTCACACATGCAGCTTACCGAAGGAATCATTGAGATGGTAAAGGCGGGCTTGGGCATTGCGGTGCTTGCACACTGGGCGGTCGATCCGGAAATCAAGCGACGCACGATTAAAGCCCTGCCATTAACACGCAAAGGGTTCGTTCGTCAATGGAGCGCGGCAACATTGCGCAATGGACCCATACCTTCCTATATGGAAGCGTTCATCAAAATGCTTGCCCACAGAAAAATGCCGGCAATGAAGTACTATTAGAACTTTAATTGTAGTGCGTTCCTGAATACCATTCCAGTAATGTACAAGCCCCTAGCTTGTTGCGCGGTGTATAGTTGGTCGCTTCGTAGGTAGAACGCTCACTTTCCCAATTCCACCAGAAGAGGCCTGCACACCAGGGCTGATTTCCGACAGCCTCAATCATTACCCGGTAATAGAACTCCTGCACTCCGTTGTCCTGAACCGCACCCGGCACCCTGCCAAGAGAAAAATCCCACGGCGAGGCAAGTGCGCCATGTACGGATTGAATGCCTATTTCCGTGAAGAGTACAGATTTGCCGAACCGCGATGAAACTGCTCCGATGCTTTGTACAGGAGCGATCATCCGCTCCATTACAACCTGTAGGGAGGGAATGGGATCGTTTGGTGAACTCGTGAGTGGGAAGTAAGAATCGATGCCGATGTAGTCGAGCTTATCCCAGAATTCAACTTGCTCAAACTCGGGAGTGGCGATACCAGCCGCATAGGCTCCGTTCCAGTTTGCGGCATACGTTAGCTTGCCGTGATAATATTGTTTGATGGAATCAGTGATCGCCCTCCATGCAACGGTGTACGTTGGCTGTGTTGCGACAACAAACTCGGTGCCAATACAGAGCATCTCAATATTAAGATCAGAGGCGAGACGGGCATACCGCGTTATCATTGCTGTGTATGAACGAAACCAGTTGCCTTGCGGGTCGGGTTGAATCAATGCTCGCCATTCCCCGGAATAGAGATCAACGTGCGGCTTCAGCATGACCTTCATTTGCTGGAGCCGGGCCTGACGAACACCCTCACGAATGTCTTCTTCGGTCGATGTCGTTGACCACACTCCGCCCGTCAGCGGATTGATCCCGGTGGTATTGGGACCGATATCACTACTGGCAGCAGTACTCTGATATTCAAAGACGCTCAGAGCAATCCAATTGTTGCCGATTTGCGACTTGAGATCTTCGACTGCGTTTATTTGCCCACCCAACGTGAAGCCATTCGATGCGAATGAGGTGTAGCAGAAGCCTTTCATTTCCGGCATATGGGACTCGTCCGGCTCAACACCAAAGTCCGTACAAGCACCACAGGCGAGCGCAGCGCACAGGGCAAACAACAGGATGGGAAGATTCGGCTTTCGAGGGTCATTGGAAGGCAAAAATAGAAAAGCCTCGCCAAGATTGCAACCCAGGCTTCATAATGACTTCAAAGATTCGCGGACAGCTACCCGAGCAAAAAAATCCCGTCTCAACTTTCGCCAAGACGGGATTGACACTAAATCTGGCAACGACCTACTCTCCCACACGTTCGCACGAGTAGTACCATCGGCGCTAGAGGGCTTAACTGCCGAGTTCGGAATGGGATCGGGTGTTACACCTCCGCTATGGTCACCAGAAGTTTTTCTTTCAAAACTTCCTGGGAAGAATACCTTCTAACATTTCTATCATGGGGGGCGTCTTTCCAATAAGCTTATTGATGCACCAGGAAACAAATCCGGGTCAATAAAAAAATTGGTTAAGTCGCACGACCTATTAGTACCACTCGACTGAATGCATTACTGCACGTACATCTGTGGCCTATCAACCTAGTCATCTTCTAGGGGTCTTTAGGGGTTTGCACCCGGGATACCTCATCTTGAAGTGGGTTTCGCACTTAGATGCTTTCAGCGCTTATCCCATCCGGACGTGGCTACCCTGCGTATGCCACTGGCGTGACAACAGGTACACCGTAGGTCCGTTCATCGCGGTCCTCTCGTACTAACGACGACGCTTCTCAAGTATCCTTCGCCCGCATAGGATAGGGACCGAACTGTCTCACGACGTTCT
>JBGPGQ010000057.1:0-12855 GCA_041483995.1 Bacteroidota bacterium | reverse complement strand
TCGAAGGCCATATCATAGATCCCCTCGATCACCGACCCGAAGAAGAAGTGAGCGATCTTCGGCACAACAACCCCGATCATGTTCGACCGGCGGGAAGACAAACTACGCGCGATAATGTTCGGGCTGTAGCCAAGTTCTTCCGCGACTTTCCGTACGCGCTTGCTTGTCTCTTCGGAAATGTCCGTGTGTCCCCGTAACGCCTTGGAGACCGTCACCCGCGAGACCTTCAGTTTCTTTGCAATATCATCGAGAGTAATATGGGAACGTCGTTTCATAAAATATGCCCCCTTGATATGGTGATCCGGTTATCTTGCTTGTTCAAGTTCAATTGCCGCGAGCAGGAACGGGCCGATGCCTTTTATGTCGTTCGTTCGTTGCTGCTCACTGGCATAATATTCAAAGCTTCCGCTTCTGCGCTGGGGGCCTCCGAGACCGGCTCCTTTGATTGTGTTGCGCAGATTGACAAACCCTTGCTCATCGACCGAAACATGGTACTTGAGAATCCCATCGAACGATCGTTTAGCTTCGTGAAAATATTCTCCATCGAGATATCCCTTGCGCGACCCCTTTGCAAAGGCATACGTAAACATGGCTGCGGATGAGGATTCCAGATAGTTGCCATTTCTCTTTCCCTGATCGAGCACCAGATACCAGAGACTCGTTTCCTTGTCTCTCCATTGCAACAGTCCTGCGCACACATCCTTGAAGATTCCCATCAGTACATTTCTTTTGGGATGATGTTCGGGAAAGTACTCCAACACATCCACAAGTCCCATCGCATACCATCCCATTGCGCGTCCCCAGAGACTTGGCGAGCATCCGGTGTTTTTGTCTGCCCATTCCTGTTGCTTGCTTTCATCCCAGCCGTGATAGTACAATCCGGTCTTTGGATCACGTGTATGATTTGCAATCCAAATGAACTGGTTTGCAATGTCGTCGTATGCATCCGGCTCATTGAAGGTCTGGGCGTACATGGCGTAGAACGGTTCAGCCATATACAGGCCATCCAACCACATTTGATAAGGATAGATTTTCTTGTGCCAGAACCCGCCTTCTTTGGTCCGGGGTTGTTCTCGCAACTGACGCCGCAGTGTATCGGCAGCATGCAGGTATCTCTCCTGCTTTGTCTTTTGATACAGAACGAGCAACGATCTGCCCGGAGCCACGAGATCAAGATTGTAGTCATTGAGATTGTATAACTTAATCCGGCCATCCCGATCTACATACTGATCGAGATTCTTCTCTACGAATTGATAATACTTTGCATCTCCGGAGTGCGCGGACTTTTCACACAATGCCCAGAGCATCAATCCTTGCTCATAGTTCCACTTCTGTTCCGTGAAGCCCGTGTCATATGTAACCGCACCCGGATGACGCAACAGGAACGATTCCGCAATTCTCGCTGACCATGGTTGGTCAGCGGGAACCCGGAGTTGCTCGCCACTGTGCGCGCACGACACCAGAACGGAAAGGACTATGACTCGGAGAATAAGACTCATTACGATTCCATCACTTCACAAGAACCATGCGTTTCATATCAACGATGCTGCCGGCCTGCAAACGGAGCATGTACACGCCCGAGCCAAGATGTGATCCGTCAAAATGCAACTCGTGGAGACCGGCGGTTTGCCGCCCGGTAAACAACGAGGCTACTTCCTGACCGAGCAGGTTGTACACCTTTGCCGTTATGTATGATTCTCTCGGCAATCCAAACCTGATCGTGGTCGAAGGGTTGAAAGGGTTTGGAAAGTTTTGGGAAACAAAGAAAGAGCGCGGAAGGGGTTCATCGCCGGATTCGACAGCGAGGGGGTGCAACAGGCTTCCTCCCTCAAACGAAACGGACCCGGATGGACCCAATGTAAAGGGGATGGTGTTGTCGAACACCCCCGCCATCAGCCGGAGGACCCCGTTGATGGTCGTCGCCTGTGAAAGGGTCACTCCCGCCGCGTTATTGATTGCCATGTTGTTTACCGTTGTCGGCATGGCCAACCCTGTAAGCTGGGCAACCGACCCGTTGAATGTGTAACTCGCATTCGAACTCAGAGTTCTGGTTCCGGTAACAGTCACCGCGCTGTCAACACCGCCATCGCATGCAGTCGCAAGAGTTGCGCCTGCATTCAATGTAAACAGCCCGCTTCCGCGCAGCTTGCTTAGTCCCATATCCAGCGTGGTGCCGCTGTTGACCACAATGGGAAGGGCGGTGAGAGTATTTCCTGCTCCAAGATTCAGGGTTTGAGTCCCTGCTTTGTCAAATATGAACCAGGCGTTCGTGGGATTCGAGTTCTGCGTTGTCGCATTGCTCATGGAGAAGTTGCCCTGGTGCATATACCATCGTGTCGATCCGGATCCGCTTCCTTGCGACCCCCGGCTTACGGAGAGATTACCGCCGGTAACTATCATGTCGCCGTATTGGTGAATCGTGAACTTTGTATTCGCGTTGCCGGTACCGTTGGAAGAAAGCTGGCCGGCAGAAACGATGATGTTCCCCATGACATTCACGATCGATGAATCGCCGGCGACTGCCGTCGTGAGATACCATCGGGCGGAGCTGGTGTTGATCACTCGAATGTCCCCGCCAATAGTGACACTATCCCAGCTCATGCTCAGGTTTGAAAGCAGGCCCGGAGTGTTGAAGGTGACATTATAGAAACTCTGGTTCCTGTTGTCCGGGGCACCCGAGACAGAACCGGTCATCAATAAGGTTGTACCAGTACCCCATGTTATCGCAGGAATAGAACCCGCATCCTGGTCATGCTGGTAGATTCCGGTGGCGCCGATGGTTAGATTCGGCGTGCCGCCTAATTTTCCCTGGTTCTTGAAAGTGTCGGCGATGGTGACCGCAACATTAATATTGACCGAGTCGGTACTTCGGACCGTAATGGCATCCGCGCCGTTCGGCGCGCTGGGTGCAGCAACCCAAGCTGTTCCGTTGAACCGCTGCCAGGTCGATGCACTGCTCCAGTTTCCTCCACCTGCGCCGTTGGTGCGATAGTCTCCCGTCGATTGCGCAAAAGTCGTCATGGACGACACAAGCAGAAAGCAAACGACGAGCAACAATGTGTAAACAGCTTTCATAACAAACCTCCAGGAATAGTTAGTCGAAACATAATTTGTAATTTGGGAATCATTTCAGAATCATAAACATCTCAACCGCAATCTTTTCCCCGTTAACCCGTTCACTGCCATATCAACGGTATCTCATATGAAACATCCGCAATGAACGTATTGCGAGTCTCTTTATTCAAACTGATCGCGCTTCCCCAGACATCCTGATACTTCATCAGCGCGTATTCATAGGTCAGATTCAGGTGAATGCCAGAATAAGAAAGCCCAACCCCGGTTGAATAGATCGAGTAGCTTACCGGTTCACCGACAATGGGATTTCCTTCCGGCTCGAACACCTCGGCCTGGCCACGCATGCCGGCACGAACTGCAAGCCAGGGCAGCGCCGTGTACTGCGCACCAATGTGGAACACGGACGCAGACAGCCAGGGTTTTGATTCAGTCCCATCAGCCTGGCGGTATACAGCGGAAGCATACGACCGGAGTTCGTATTCCAATCCGAGTATGAGATCTTGCGCCGGAACAATGGATATTCCGATCGTACCGCGCCAGGGAAGTTTCATCTTATCTTTGCTACTTGACTCCACAGTCACGGGGGAGCCTGTTGTATCAACCACCCTTCTTGCTGTGAATGTCCGTTCGATGGTTGTCGGAGGTTTTATGGAAAACCCCGCTGTTACATAGCGGCCACGGTATATTCCACTGACGGTGAACTCTTTGCCGCTGTAGTCCGACGTTGCTGTTCTCGCCTCACGCCCGTACACGGAATCGAGTCTGAAGTAGTTTGCAAAAAAAGTCATTTTCCCGCGCTCAATCCGTTGTTCAAAATCATCACTCTTCCCATCAAGGAACAATGCACTGACGCCAACTGAAATTTCCCCGGATAACGAGGCCGAAATGGCTCCCCCATATCCCCGAATCCTCCCATCGCGGGATTGCATCATTTGAGACCATTTCACTTCAAGAGTTGAGTCGTCCGTTGGCCGAGTAATCGGAACCGGCCGCTCGGAAAGTATCGACGGCGACAGAACATTGTTGTTCTGGTAATAGTAGTCAAGATTGGAATACTCCACCGCCCCGATGCCAATTGCAAACGCGTACTCTCCCGTCGAAAACGGCACAGCAAGGAGCGCCTGAATAGGCAATCCTTTGTCTTTCGATCGCGACCAGTTGGGTCCGATAGCATCGAACGGACGCTGCACAGTGTCACCGGCGTTCACGCCGGCCAAAGACGTGTCCGGATCGGGAACAAGTCCGGTCAGCCCTTCCATCAAAAGACTGAAATTCGAATAGTACTTCAGCGGTGCGTATTGTTGGGCTTGCTGCGCATTCGAGTATTGTTGGGCGCCGCCGACGGAAACTTGAATCCCTTTGAGTGATTGCATCGTCGCGGGATTCATGAACATCAATCCCAGTTCATTCTGAAGACCGAGGGAAATTCCGCCCGCAGCTCGCGAAGCAGCAGACTGAGTTGTCGTGCGATCAAGTCCTTGCGTTGTCAACGGACTACCAAAGCCCTGTGCAAAGCCCTGGTGTGCGAAGAGCAAACAGAGCAACATCACTTTCATACTTGTGAATCCATGATCATTGTGTTTCATTACAGTCCAGCCCCCAGACTGATGCGATGTACACCTCCCAGATATGGTCCGATCGACCCATAGCTGTAGTCCAGCGAGAAGCGGATTGACTCAAAGGTGTGTTTGATGCCGCCACCGACAGTAAGTCCCTCGTAGTCATAGTTAAACTTGTATCCCCCGCGCAGGGCGAATACGCCTGCGTATTCATACTCGATCCCGGCATGGGCTTGCTGCGAGTAGTCATTGGGCTGAAAGATGTCGAACGCAACACTCAACCTGTTATCATCCTGCTGAAGGAGGAGCGACTCGTTTCCGATGACGTTGGCGGCAATACCGAACCTGAACAACAGAGGAACGGGATTGGATTCCTTCGCATACTTCACATTAGCTCCGAAGTTCTGCACCGAGGCACCAATCTGAACCGACCGGTACCCGGTGTTGTACCGGACTCCAAAGTCGAACAGCAACCCGCTTGCCCATGTATTGACCGACTCGTAGACGTTCTGGTTCACTTGCGCGACCACACTCTGACCATCAAACAACGACTCATGTGCATACTTCGCGCTGAGACCAACAGAGAACCTGTCGGTCATGCTTCTCGCATACGTCAGCCCGATCAAGTAACTAAATGGGCGGAACGACCGGCCCGTTCTGCCAGGCTCATCGACATTCTTGATGTAGGGGGGAAGAGAGGATGTCTCGTCGAACGATCCGAAGTCAACATACTGAATCTGCCCGCCGATGGCGCCGATCTCTCCGAGTGTTGTCGCGTAGGACAGGGCTCCCTGTCGCGCATCGAAAATCCAGTCCACATAGGTCAGCGAGAATTCCTGGTTTTCAACCAGGGCGAGACCGCTTGGATTCCAGAACAACGCCTCGGCACCGGAGGCCAGAACGCTGTACGCATCGCCCATTGCGGTCGCTCTAGCGCACGGCATCACTTTAAGAAACTGCATGGAGGTACTACCGACTTTTTGTGCAACCGCGACCGGAACAAGTACACCGGCCGCACACAGCACACACGCTATCCGGGAAATCAATTTCATCGCGTTCATCCTCCTTTCCTCAATGAATGATGACAAACTTGCCGTGTGCCCGCGCCCCGCTGACATCTTCAACCACGAAGTAATACACTCCCGAGGCAAGCAACTGATCGTTCCTCGAGATCTGATACCAGGGATTTCCGAACGCGTTGCGTTCATGTTCGATCGTGTTCACAAGCTGACCACTATATGAAAATATTCTAATAGTACATCGCTCAGTAAGCCCCATGAACTGAACTCTGTCTGTCACCTCACCAGAAGGATCCGCACCGCGAAGGCCGTTCGTGACAATGAGCGGGTTGGGAACGACGTAGACTTTTCCAAGTACCAGAGCCGCCGGGGCCTGGGTCTCATGCACCACCATATT
This sequence comes from Bacteroidota bacterium, assembly GCA_041483995.1. Lineage (GTDB taxonomy): Bacteria > Bacteroidota > Ignavibacteria > UBA10030 > UBA6906 > JBGPGQ01. Next base: position 6,805 of record JBGPGQ010000057.1, on the reverse strand, counting down.
CGTCATTCCACTTCTTCCACCGGAAGAGTCAACCGAGACGACCGCGTAGGAAGCAAACTCACCGATATTGCTCAAGGAATCAAAGACGACATATACTGTATCATTGAAATACCGTGGGTCTCCACGGGAAACACTGTCGATAACCGACCACGGACCGAGCGAACTTGGAGAGCGAAGGACTTCATAATGTTTGAATGGCCGGACCCGTCCGGCAACCTGGGGCAGGTCGGCAAAGGTTTCCACCTGCGGCCCCCAAACAATCCTGTTGACTGCTGCCCGCGTATTCTGGATCGTGATTGCAGGAGCGGGGAACGGTATCGATATCGCGGCATTACTGTTATACACACCGGTCGCCGGGGCATTCAACGGCTCATAGGGAAGAGAATCATGTTTCACAAGGGGTCCTCCCGAGTACATCTGCACTGCACGATCTGCAACATCGCGAATGGACACCACTCCCGGCGTGACATACCATGGGAGCGGGTGTGTCTGCAAATACCGGCTGCCGATGTAATTCCGCGTTGAACCGGTGCTCACGCCGGCATACTGCAGCGTGTCGTACCAGCTGGGGATTGGAGTAAAGTAGGTCCCCCCTTCAACCGCCGTACGCACCGCTCCACCAAGGTCTTTGTAGATTCGATCGCCCGCGACTCCAGGACCATATCCCACAACTTCAGCAACCGTAAACCGCATTGTTTCGCCAGGCGGAAGAATATACGGATAGAATCCGTACGCACGAAACACCGGCTGCCACCAGGAGAGAGTGGTCGACCCCTTGGTCCGTCCTCTCCAATAGCTCCAGTACTGGGGTTCGTATTGGGTAACAAATCGTGTTGAATCCGTGGCTCCGTTAAAGCCCGAAGTCTTGCGTTGCAGCGTCGGATTCATCCAGGGAATTGTTTTGGCGTCGGGGGGGAGGTTACCGTTTTCGTAGCGGAGGAGAAACGGTTGTTTGGCTTTGCTGTTCTGATCCCAGAGACCGGCGCTGTCAGAACCAAACCAGACCTGGTGTGTCTGGTCTCTCCGGCTGAGATGATCGTAGTCATAGCGCAACATCATCAATCCTGCCGCCTGCGGGGCATCCAATCCACCACGATCACCGGGTCCCGACCAGAGATCGAAATATGCTGTGTCCGGAATTCCCTCACGATCATGGTTGTACGTCATCCACCGTTTGAGATCGAAGCGGGTAAACGAATCTCCCAGTCCGTCGGGCGGCTGGCCGCGGTATTGCGCCTCGGACCACTGACCGTGACTCCTCTGATATCCAAACATCGAGGGGGCAAAGGTGTTCGCAAAGACGACATACACATCAGAAATTGTATCAGGCGTGGTGTTCTGCAATTCATACTCATAAATAATGAAGCTGTCATATCCCGGATAACTCCATGCCCTGCTTGTCCGGGTGACAGTGACGCCAACAGGTGTCGCCCATTTCGAAATGATAATCTCCTCCGCTTCATTCGGATCGTATGCCAGATTCAATTGACCGTTTGCAAACACAGGAAAGTTTTCGCGTCGTTCAATGGAGATCGGATTGCTGTAGATACCAATTACCGGTACAGGATTCCCTCCGGCATCAGAGACGGCTCCACAGAGAGCGTATTGGCGACCCGATGGTCTGGTTCCCGCAACCCATATGCCGCTGCCGAACGAATTGTGCTGGCCGGGGTACGTCACTCTATCAATAATCATACGGGAATTCGGAGGCCACTCCAGCGAAGGTGTCCCCGCATCAACCGTTCCACCGGCGTTGTATGCCCTGCCAAGTTCACCAGTATTATAGACGGTCTGATGGAGAAGTCCGCGCGTATGTACACGCCAATCGCGCTGTCCGAAACCCAACGAAGTGAAAATCGCCAGTGTGATAATCAGAATTGTAGCATGCTTCATATCTGTTCCTGCCTTATACTCAAAGTTCCAGCGCGAGACCGATATTGAACGATCTCGGAGCGCTGTTGTATATCAAAAACGATTGATCGATGGCAAATGGTCCCTGTCTTCCCCTGTCGTACCAGTACCGGATGCCCTTTGCGGGGTCATCAATGCCACTCTGCTCATAATATGACAATGTCAGGTTCGGGTTCGTGGGAGTGGGACGGGCGAACACATAGTCATAGTTAAGAATCTTGTTCTCGAAAAGATTAAATACCTCGAGATAGATCGTCGCATTGGTCCCGAAAAAACTCCGGATTCTCTTTGTCAATCTTGCGTTTGTGTTGTACTCCCCCGGGGCACGCGATCCGTTGATCAATCTGAGATTCGAGGGAGAAGTGTACGGTCTGCCGCTCCTGAAAAAAGAATTCGTCGAGACAGTTATGTCTCCAAGCAGACGCGTGCCGAGAATTTCAGGGCCCCACTCTTCTTCAGTTGTATAGGCAAGATTCACAATCAGGTTATGAGTTCTGTCGAAGTCGAGGAGTATGTCGCGGATCGGCACATTCGTAAGGTCCGTAGTTACTGCGCCGGTAGTGTCCTGGGAGAACACCGGGGTCGCCGCAGAGACAGTGGCGCTCTTCCCGGTGGCAACACCGAACTGATAGTTGATTGATCCTGTGAATGCACCCCGTCGCTTCGAGACGGCAACACGGAATCCACGGATGTCCGCGTAATCCCGGTTGAAGTATGTGCTCACCTGCTGGGCTGTTCTGATGTCGTTAAAGTTTGCCTGCTCGATCAGGTTTTTCACGTCCTTGTAGTAGCCACTGACATCAAGCGTGAATCCGTTCCCAAATCCTTGCGAGACTCCAATGTCATAGCTGTTGGTCACCTCCGGTTCAACACGGGGATTTCCGAGCAATACCGGCCTCAGGCTTCCCTGCACAACACGCGTGGAGAGAACATACTGAAACGACGGACGCTGCATGAACGCGCCATAGTTCAGATGAAACACCGTGTTGACTGAAACGGGAAATGACACACCGATGCGAGGCTGGAGACGTCCGAGAACCGGCGCCTTCTTTTGTGATGAGCTTTCGGGGTGAAATCTCCCCGTACTGTCCGAGACAGAAAAGGGAAGAAAAGCATCCGTGAAATAATTGCGACCCGTGGACCAGAGATCCAGCCTCAGGCCAACGTTTGCAATCATCCCTTCAAACTCCATCTTGTCCTGAACGTATACTGCGCTTTCGAAGGGCCTGGCCTTGTAGTCTTCGATATACTTGCTGTTGCGGAGCTGGAGAACATTGGAGACGTCAATCCCATAGGAATTGAGCTGGAGACCGGCATTCAGGAGATGTGAGTTGGTAAGCTGACTTGTGAAAGAACCATCGAACGTAATAGTGCGTGTCGGCTCATCTCTGAAGACGTCATACCCTGCCTGATAGTCAAGACCGTCCGGTGAGTTGTTGCTCTGCACCGGAAGAATGAAGCTCCATGGGATCGAACCGGAACCAAAGGCTGCAGAATCCGGCACCGAGCCGGGCACGGGTGTAGCCCCCGTCCGATTGTGTGTGAACAGCGAATTCAGTTTCAGATCAATGAACGTGCTGGGGCTGAGCGTAAGACTGTAGCGCGCTCCGAGCTGGAGGTTCGTTCTCTTTTGATAACTGATCCCTGTGATCCGGTCCCAGAGCCAGCGTTGATATCCCCCGACCCCGTCCGAGCCGGGAAACCCGTTGTTGTTCTCAAGAGTGTAGCCGCCGCTTATCCGGAGCGACGATGCACCGGAAAGGTCCGCGACAACGTTTCCCATCACCTGGCGTTCGATGTCGGGCTGTTCGGTCGGGAAGGTCGGCCACTCAACGTTCGACCGAAGGGCAACAAACATTCGCATGTCATTATTGATTGGTCCACCCGTGGCAACTTCCACGGAGTGGTCGATCTCTTTGCCGTACCTGCGATTCAGATCCCGCCGGGACTGCATCCAGAGCGCCTGCCCAACAGCGAGCTGGACGAGCGTATCATTTGCGTAACGGCTCGTGAGCCCGGACCCCATCGATCCATAATACGGCTGGGGGTTTTCGGATGCAGGATCGCCGGCAAGCCAGAAGTTACGGTTGAGCAACAGCGCAAGGTAGGGATTGCCGCTCGGGTCAAACACGCTTGGTCCAAAGTGCTTTCGGCCGGGTACCCTCATACGACTCTCAACTCTTGTCTTCCAAGATTCACGCCCCCCTTCTTTCATAGAGATGTTCACGACTCCCGACTGGGCGTTGCCATACTGCGCGCCAAAACCACTGGTGACAACCTCCACTTCTTCGACTGCGCTCATTATAGGTAGGAACGCGCTTGAGTTGTCAAGTGGGTTGACGATCCCCATCCCTTGCAGTGTATAGTATTCCTCATTGCTTCTCCCGCCTCTGAAGTGTCCGTCGGTCACGTCGGCAGCGAGTGTGAGAATATCTGCGACAGTACGAATGCCGGCGATCGACTGCACTTCCTCTGCGCGGACTATTGTACCGGTGGATGTTTTTTCACGCTCTACATCGGGGCGCGTGGCTTCGACAATTATTTCCTGCTGTTGGAGTGTTGTCACCGACAGCCGGAAATCCACCGTGGTCGTTCTCCCTGAATTGACCACGACGCCACGCTGGGTCACTTTCTCGTACCCGAGTAGGGATGCCTGAACATCGTATTTGCCCGGCGGAATGTTGAGGATAAAAAAGTTCCCATCCACATCGGTGGAAGCGCCCAGTGTTGTACTTACAACGACGACATTGCATCCGATGAGTGGTTCCTGTGTTTCGGCATCCTTCACAACTCCTGAGATTTTTCCGGGGTTCTGTGCCGCCACTGGGTGCAGTATCACGGTCGTGAGCATGAACAGGGATACAACACGCATGGTGAACCGAGTATGTATTGTAGGATTCATTCGAGTGGCTGAATATTGATCAGAGCTTGATAACGTTCGCGAGAAGACACTTTTTTCAATCGACGTTATTGGAACGCTTCATCAGAAGCGCCGTTTCAGGGACACCATGTCTATCACAACAGGCCTTGCAGCTCGAGGACCGCCCATGAAAGTTTGTTCAGAACTTGAGAACAGAAAAAACCGGGGAAGCTCAATGTTATCGTAGCGATGAACCATCAATCTGGCTACAGGTGGCGCCGGCATGATGACGAAAAGGCGTTGCTTTATCGATTACTTTATCGCTTCCGTAAGGTACAAAACGAGAAGTGATTTGTCAAGACATCAACCACAACGTACAGCAAAATAATCGAAACTTTTCTTTGGGGAGTTCGAGGGTATTTGCGGATATGTCATCGCAGATAGTTTGTTGTGTATTGACCTGATTATTTCGATATAGATGAAATTGCTGCCCATCGACGCCTTAAAGGCGACTCAGTGTCGCGTTTGCCCCGTTTCAACTTCGTTATGATCGGCGTTTTCTCCATTTAGATATGCGGGAATGGCAAGCAGAAAAATGTTGACATTGAAAACCGGTTTCTCTATTATTATAGAGCAGTTCTTAAACCGTTCTTTCTCCTCGATTAAACCGGGCTATCACGTCGGCAATTCATTGTATTCTTTCATGAGCTCTTGGGGGGCTTAAGGACCTTGTTTCTCCCGACTTTGGCACGGCTGAAATCTTATGCTCCGGGCATTGTATTGTCCCCTCGTTTCTTTTCTTGCTTTTCACAACAATCCATCAAAATTCACTTTCCATGCAAGCTAACTCGCTTTCGAGCAGCCAGTTCATTGTCCTGACCAAATTTCCGGAACCTGCCTGTTCCAGCATTTCACCCTATTTCATTCCGCTAACCCACAATGAAACGAGACGTTTCGGACCAACGCGGTAGCCAAAAACAATTCTCGAATCAACACTCAACTCTTTGGGAGGTTACACTAATGCAAAGCAATTTCATAAAAGCGTTTTTCGCTCTGATGATCGTCGGAGCTTTGATTCCGGAAGCGACCCGGTGCCAGTCCAGCGCACTTACAATGGAAGACCTTGCCAAGCGTGCCGATGTTGTTCTCGTCGGTAAGGTTACGGCAGTGAGGTCTGAGTGGAACGGGGACCGAAGCCGGATATACACCAGTGTCACTTTGGCGGTGGATCAGCAAATCAAGGGAGACCAGCTTTCGAATTCAGTAATCATTTCAACCCTTGGGGGCGAAGTCGATGGTGTAGGGGAGGTGTATAGCCACATGGCGCGGTTCAAAGCGGATGAACCGGTTGTTGTGTTTGCAGCAGCAGATGAGCACGGACAACTTCGGGTTGTTGGAGGCGATGCAGGAAAACTGACTGTGACAAAGGATGAGATGACGGGCCTGCAAATGGTCGCAGACAGAGAACCTCTTAGTGTTTATACTTCACGCCTCAAGAGAGTCGTTCAGACTCAGAGTCATAAGGAGTGATTGTTTTGTGAAGTACGGTTCTATCGATACGAAAGTAGACAAGACTTCTTCCCTACAACGATCTTAATCTCACCATCACATTATTGGGTACTTTTATGAACAATGGTAATTGGCTGGCTAACACACCTAAAACTGCATGGAAAAGTTGTGGACTCGTTTGTTTGTTGCTTGTAATGGGTATGGTGAACTCTTTCGCACAATCAAATGTCACATTTGTTCCATATCGAGCTGCAGGGTACAAATACCAAGTGGCAAACCCGGGGTCATCGGTTACACGGACTTTTCAGGGTTCGACGTTCAATGACTCCGCATGGCCAACGGGAAGCGCTGCGTTCGGCTTGTACAACAATGCAAATCCTCCTGGGTGTCTACTCAATGATGCTGCCCACATACAGATTCAATGGACAGCGTCAAAAGATATGCTGGTGAGAAAGCATGTTACCTTGCCGACCGGTGTGCGAAATGTGAAAGTGAGCGTCGCACTGCACAATGAAGTACAGGTCT
>JBGPGQ010000056.1:0-12984 GCA_041483995.1 Bacteroidota bacterium | reverse complement strand
CTTGATGACTTGTCTGCCGTATGTTTCAAATGATGGGTCGAGAGCTTCTTTGAACGCGACAGCTTTTCCCGCGATAACGTGCATGAGTGGTCCACCTTGGATTCCGGGGATGACCATCGAATCCAATAGTTCCGACATCTTTTTCGTCCGTCCCGATTTCGGCGCTACAATGCCAAAGGGGTTGTCAAAATCCTTTCCCATTAGAATCAATCCGCCACGTGGACCGCGCAGTGTTTTGTGTGTGGTCGATGTAACGACATGACAATGAGGAAGGGGATCGTTCAGGAGTTTCTTCGCAATGAGGCCGGCAGGATGAGCAATGTCCGCAAACAGGAACGCGCCAATCTTGTCGGCAATTTGTCTGAATGCCCTGTAGTCGATATTGCGCGAGTAGGCACTCGCGCCGACGGTGATCATTTTTGGTTTCTCTCGTTTGGCAATCTCTTCAACTTCGTTATAGTCAATGAGACCAGTATCCTTGTTTACTCCGTACGCGACGAATTTGTAAAACTGCCCGGAGAAATTCACAGGTGAGCCATGAGTGAGATGTCCGCCGTGTGAGAGGTTCATTCCCATCAGCTTATCACCGGGCTTCACGAGAGTAAAGTAGACGGCCATGTTTGCCTGGGAGCCTGAGTGCGGCTGGACATTTGCATACTCCGCGCCGAAGAGTTCCTTTGCCCGGTCACGAGCAAGGGTTTCAGCAACATCCACAAACTCACACCCGCCGTAATAACGCTTGCCCGGATAGCCTTCGGCGTATTTGTTCGTCAATGGAGTGCCGACAGCTTCAAGTACAGCTTTGCTGACAAAGTTCTCCGAAGCAATCAGTTCAAGCTTGGTGTTCTGCCGGTGAATTTCGTTCCGGACTGCTGCGAACAGGTCGGGATCGCATTGCTGAAGGGACTCCATCATTCCTCTTCGTACCGAACAAACCAGAGCTCACCGATATTTAACGAGAGTGACAATCGGAAGATGTTGTCCTTGATAAGATTAACGCGATTTGTGCCACGGCCGCCATATTCCAATGCCATGTTGAGACGCGTCTCGCCGCTCAGAGGAAATGCGAACCCGCCCGTGATGAGCCACTCGTTGATCGGTTGTCCGTTGATCTTATAGTATGTGGAGTGATATGAAAAACCAAGTCGATAGGAAATCCTATCAAGCCAGTATGCGCCCATTTCTTTACTTGGGATACGCTCTCCACCAAAACCGAAGCGGAAGCTGTTTCGTATTTCTTGTGGGTCGATACCGTTGAACTTCGCTTGTCCCCATTGCTGTGCGTTATAATCTGCCGCAAGCACATAACGTTCGCCAGCCTGATAGGCCAAACCAAAGCCATAGGCCAATGGTATTGTGATCCTGCTCTGTGTGACAGTTGAGGTGTCGGTCTCCTGAAGGAACTCATACGTGAACTGGCGTTCTGTTTTCAAATTTCCCCGAGTTGTAATCACGAAACCAACGGAGAAAGTCCGGAGGGCTTCACTTATCGAGCCGAGACCGGTATACATGCCTCCCAATGTCACAGTAATACCTTTCGCTGTCAGGCTCTCTGTCGTCTTCCCGCCCACAAAGGTTGTGAGTGTGGGCTGGAAGGAACTGGTATTCGTCAACGTGCCGGAAAGATAGTTGAAGGATGCTCCAAAGGACAAATCCTGTGTCGGCGCATACGAAAACCCTGCTTGACCCTGCCCGATCCCACCGCTGCCCAAATTGTTGATCGCGTAATCAATTCCCTGACTGGAAAGGGTTCCGGATACGTTGTAGTTGACATTGCTGTACGGAGTAAAGCCGCCGACAAACACAATTCCGCGCGGTGTTGAGATCGGAACCGCAATTAGAACGCCATTAAAATTCCCTGTTGTACGGTACGATTTGTTTGTACCATCGGAAGCACGAATGCCTTCAAACAGGAAGCCAGCTTCCAACCGAGTGCGGTTAATGCGCGACCATGTCGCTGGAGCACCGGCGTTGATGTAGTTTGTTGACGGAAGGCCGATCCCGGTGTATCCCATCCCTGCACTGCGAGCGTCTGGATAGTAACGAAGATCGCCGATGCCAAACATGGAATAGGTAGACCCGCCTTCGCTTGCACGGGCAACGAGCGCGAAGAACAAAGTACAGAAGAGAGTCAATAGACGTTTCACATGTTCTCCTAATCTTTTCGGACTGAGTATCTGATTCTGATGGCTGGTTTCAGTGAATCAGATGCTGTACTATTGTAAAAGGTATAGCGATCAAAAGTGCTATATTCGCTGGCATCGCCTTGGCGTAACAGAAGTCCAAAGTTGGAACCGTTCTCCCATGTTTGTACGGCATGGCGTAAGTCAAAGGTAAACGTGTTTGGTGTCCCATTTTTTCGGCGGCCTTCGGACGCGAGCGCTTCAAAAACTGTGCTGTCAGTTTCACTGCGCAATACATGAACATTGACTACCGTATCGCGTGTAAATTTTGTGAGACGGGTTGTTGCTGGATCGCGTTGCAATAGAAGTTCTGCACTATTAATAAATGTACCGGTTTTCAAAAACGAGACATCGAAGCGCAACTTGCTTCTATAAACAACCCCTGCTTGTGCGAACATTATTTGCGAACCAAGGCTTGGTGGTGCAACATTACCCACAAAGGAGTCCTGACCGAAAGTGTATTTGGTGGTGTCGAACACCGTTCCAGCAATATTGCTTGCGATAACCTCAAGCGTCGGCTGGTACTTGGTGGAGTCAAAATCGAACCCGTGGATGCCGCGCACAACGTTCGAGGATATCGTCGGGATGAGAATGATTCCATATGATGTTATCGTGCTCGGCTTGAGCCAGTCACGGACCATTGCTGTATCGAGCGGGACAACGATGCTTTCTGCATCTGCCTGGACTGTTCCGGTATATGTGCCGCGAGGTACTGTCTGATCAAAGGTCGGTAGAGTGTCCCGTCGTACGGTAATCTGGCTCCAGGCTTGTGTGATTTTATACACTGTGAATTCAACCGTTCCTCCCGGCGTTCCGCTCCATGAGATGGCTCTCAATTTCAGTTTCGCGGATAGAACTTTGATTGTATCCCTGTTGGGAAAAAGACTCGAGGAGAATTGGAGTAATGTATAAGCGGTATCGTCGCCGCTGATCCCGATCAGATTCTGTGCAAGCGGAGCAAGTCTTGCGTCCATTGAAACGAATTGTTTGAATGATGAACTGGCAATAGCCTGAACTGTTGTGTCCCGAAAAAGGATGTTGTCCTTCAAGAATGGATCGACACTCAGATCAGCCCGCTTATCACTGCACCCCGTGAGTAGTACGATGCCCCATGCAACAACACAATGAACAAGTATGATGCCTTCCCGGCATACTCTCTTCGAATCACTCATCCCTTGTGGATCTCCTTTCTACACTGTTCAAGAATAAAATCTGTTTCATGGCTGCGCCCCTCCACAAATTGCCGAGGCAGAGAATGCATTTGCCTTTCCTTCGGTGAGTGTTTGTGACGGTCACCTTTTCGTAAGACTCCGGTACAAGTGAAGATATTTTCGTGCAGGAGATTCCCAGGAGAAATCCTTATTCATCCCATTCTTCACGATTCTTCTCCAAAGAGTCGGGTCGCCATAAGTATGTATCGCGCGTTGAATCGTTTTCAGCAATTCTCCGCTGTCATATCGCTCGAACTTGAACCCTGTTCCGGCCGCTGATTCGGCATCATCGATTGAATCGTCCAGCCCACCTGTCGCACGCACGATGGGAACAGTTCCATATTTCAAGCTATAGAGCTGATTGAGACCACATGGCTCATATCGTGATGGCATGAGAAACATGTCGCTCCCGGCCTCGATAAGATGTGCGAGTCGATCGTTGAACGAGAGCTCTATGGCAATTCTATCTGGATAGCGTCTCTGGGCCGCTTCAAACATATCATGATATCGCTTTTCACCAACGCCGAGTACGACGAGCTGCATGTTGAGTTTCATCATCTCATGCATGATGTTGCTAATGAGATCGATTCCTTTTTGATCCGCCAGGCGGGAAATCATGCCGATGACAGGCGTTGTCTCGTTGAAGGAAAGTTTCATCTTTGCTAGTAACGATTTCTTATTCTCCAACTTGACATCGATTGAATGCAAGTCATATTTGTGTGGGATCAGTTCATCGCTTGCTGGGTTCCAGATTGTGTAATCGATGCCGTTCATAATGCCGTAGACATCTTTCCTACGTTTGTTTATTACATCTTGAAGTCCGGATCCTTGTTCTTCACTAGTTCGAATCTCTATGGCGTATTTTTCGCTCACGGTGGTGATCGCGTCCGAAAACATCAATCCAGCCTTCAGTAAATTTATCTTGCCGTTTGCTTGAACACCATTTTCAGTGAGGAGTTCCGGCGGCAGCAGAGTTTTTGAAAATGTAGACCTCGGGAAAATTCCCTGGTACGCCATGTTGTGGACAGTGAATACGGTTTTGATTTCTTTGTAAAAGGGATCATGTCTATAGAGCGTTTTCAGGTACGCAGGGATTAGCCCGGTTTGCCAGTCATTGCAGTGAATGATGTCAGGTTGCCAGCCTAGACGTTTCAGAACTTCAAGAACGCCGCGCGAAAAGAAAATAAACCGTATATCGTTATCAGGATAGTCTTTTCTTGTTTCGGGGTGGACGTACAGCCCCGGTCTTCCAAAAAGCTCTGGATTATCAAGAAAATATACTTGTATTTTTGCGTGACTATTGGTGATGAAGGACGATTTGATGCTTGCGTAGAACGGTTTTTTCCCAACCGGGATTTCAATATCCTGAAGCCTGATCATATTGTGCAGTTTTGACGTGCGCTCATTGATGATGCCGTAGCGGGGCATCATAATGCGTATTTCATTATCCAGGTGTTTTAGTGTTTGAGGGAGAGCGCCGGACACATCGGCGAGGCCACCGGTTTTTGCAAAAGGCTCGACTTCACTGGAAACAAACAACACATTTAAGGGTCTTGCCATGGGGGCCTGAATGTGGGACGGAGGAAGCTACAATCCTAACGCGTTGAAATTTAACAATATTTCCACTCATAATCAACCAACACTTTCGGCCAACGCGGGTTCGCATGCATTTGTTATTCAAAAAATATCTTGACAATGAGGGCTTCAATTTCTATATTTTGATGAAGTTGTTCACGAAAATGCAACGGAGTACAGCCTATAGAATTGTTCGCTTAAAAGTTCAGACGAGAGAAACGCGGTAGTGTGGATGGGCCGCCTACTCTTGCTCACATGAGGAGTAAGGAGCGCGAAAGAACTTTTAAACGGACTACAATGACGAGGCGGTAACTCCTTTTTTTTTGTTCCGCCGAATGTTACAGACGCCATGTGACGTTCGGTTTTTTCTTCTTAACTGGAGAATGAAGAATTCTACATTGAAAATGTTCAGTTCGTCAATATCGACGCGAAGGGTTTTGGTGTCGGCTATTATTGGAATTGTTGGACTGCCAGGGATGATTCTGGGACAGGAAAACGAAGGTGTGACTATTCTAAGGTCAGACGAACGATCAATTCTGTTTGAGTACAAGCCCCACTATCTTCCAGCACGGTCAGTTGCGGGAGGTCAAGGCCAATTCATGTTCTATGATTTTGCCGGCTCTATTCCAACACACACACCTGAGACTGCCGGCGGTCCAGATCTTCGTTACAGGAGCTTGCCTCTTGGCTTTCCTTCAGAGACAGGCAATGTTGTTCAGGTAGTAGCTTCAGACTATGAAGATATTGCCGGAGTGGAGCTTGCTCCCGTTCCAGCATATGTTCTCAAAGATGAGATGCTTGAGCAAAAGCAATTGATTATCAATCCGGCCCGATACGCCGCTGCGTCGTTCCTGCCGACTAGCATTGTTACTCTTGCTGATGTCGGTCGTACACGAAGTTTGTTGATAGGTACTGTCCACGTATTCCCATTGCAGTACAATCCTACCGGCAAAACATTGCGAAGGTATAGCCGACTTGTTATTGAAGTTATGTATGGAGTATTTGCCGGCAAAGGCGTTCAGAACCGGGATGATGAATTGTTCAAGGATGTTCTTCTCAATCAAAGTGTCGCGAAGTCTTGGAAGTCGAAGCCAACCGGAGCGTTGCAAGGAGTGCCAGTGCAAAGTGTTCTTGCTTCGGGGAATTGGTACAGGCTCACAGTTTCAGAAGACGGAATATATCGCTTGGATGCACAATATTTCAATAATGCGGGGATAAACGTTGGGAGTATTGATCCGCGTACGATCAAGATTTATGGTAACGGTGGAAAAGAAGTTCCGGAAAATATCGCACTGCCGAGACCTGTCGATCTCGTAGAAAATGGGATCTATGTGACAGGTGAGGGTGATGGCCAGTTCAATTCCGGCGATTATGTACTTTTCTATGGAAAGTCGGTTCGCGGTTGGACCTACAGTGCTGCGACAAGAACATTCAATCATTACATCAATCATTACTCCGAGGTCAACTACTACTGGTTGACCTTTGGTGGGGTGAACGGAAAACGCATGCAGGTGCAGCCATCACTCACTGACCCTACTGTCTTTCCTGATAAGTTTCAGGATCGAATTATGATCGAGTCTGAAATGGTCAATCTGGTTAATTCGGGCAAGGACTGGTACGGACCGTCTCTAAACCCCGGAGGCTCATTCACATATGTTACCCCGTTGCCGGGTCTGGATCCAGGCGATTTTGTTTCATTCCGATATAACGTGGTGTCCCGGTCCAACCCCCAGGCAACTCTTGTTATCAAACAGGGAGGTACGCAGATCGATAATTTTGCTGTGCCTGCTGTTTCCTATGACGATGACTTTACCTATGCGAAAGCCGCTACGTCCCAGTCATCGAGTACGGTCTCAGGAAATCAAAGCCAGTTGAGTTTCTCCTATACTTCCTCCAGTATTTCAGCAACGGGCTGGATTGACTGGGTTGAAATATTCTACCCGCGACGATTCGATGCGGTGAATAATTACCTCCGGTTCAGATCTCCCGATACTACAGGTACCGTCCAATACCAACTCAACCAATTTACATCGGCGCCTTTGATTTTCAACGTAACAGACCAAGAGAATACCCGACTCATTACTGGAGCGGTTGGCTCATATGCAATGGCTGCCGCCGAGAGCGTGGGTCGAGTTTCAGAGTACTGTGCTGTGGTATCGAATGGGTTCAAGGTTCCGGCGGAAATTACGAACATTGCCAACCAGGACCTGCACGGCTATGCTCCGCCAGATAGCGTTGACTTCATCATCATCACATCCCAGGAGTTCCGTTCCGCGGCTGATCGTTTACGCGCCTACAGAGAAGATCCTGCACATGGTGGTCTTCGGAGTTGGGCAGTCGACGTGAACTTGATCTACAATGAGTTCGGCGGAGGAATTCCTGATATTACTGCAATCAGAGATTTCCTGAAGAACGCGTATGACAAATGGAGCCCGAAATTGAAGTTCGTTCTTTTGTTTGGTCAAGGATCGTACGATTACAAGGGTATTGGCGGGCATCGATCAAGTTACGTACCTACATGGCAGGGCGGCACCGAGCGGGATGGCGTGTATAGCTATACATCGGACGATTTCTTCTCAACGTTTTTCCCGCCGTCAAATAGTCCATCGCTTATCCTTGGCAGGATATCATCCCGCACAACAGCAGAGGCCGACCTCATTGTTGAAAAGATCGTTCGTTATGAAAATAATTCCGCAAGAGATGGCTGGAATACGCGCATGTTGTTTGTCGGTGATGACCGGTGGACTTCCGTTGATCCCCTTGGAGAAGGATACTGCCATAGTTGTGATGCCGAAACTCTCGCGAAGAATTTTACACCCGATGAATTTGAGAAAAAGAAAATATACATAGGTGAGTACCCCACTGTGATTACCGCGGCGGGCCGCCGTAAACCCGGCGCGTATCAGGCAATTATCGATAACATTAACAGCGGGGTATTGGTCGTAAACTACGCAGGTCACGGAAATCCAGGCTTGTGGGCACATGAAAGCATATTTACCGTCGCGACATCGATTCCGCAATTGACCAACACAAACAAGTTGGCAGTGTTCTTTGCTGCCACCTGTAACTTTTCAGCATTCGATGATCCCAATCGCTATACGGGTAGCGAAGTGCTCATGAATAAGCCTGATGGTGGAGCGATTGCGGTGGTTTCTGCTACGAGAAAGGTATTCGCCGGAGCCAATGCTGGCTTGCACCAGGGAATCTTCGCGGCCATGTTCAAGCGCGACCAATTTGGGCGACTAGTTGTTGAACGACCCGCAACAGCAATATATGTCTTCAAAGCAATTTCGGGAAACACTGATCCCAATGACCAAAAGTATTTTTGGATGGGAGATCCGACCATGAAGCTGCACTATCCAGAAGGATACGCTTCCATCGACAAAATAAATCAGGAACAGGTGGATTCCGTTAATGGCGCTCCCCGTCTCACTCCCATACAATTGAAGACACTTTCGCGGGTGACTGTGGAAGGAACTACTCGCACGAAGCTCAACCGGCCCGATACAACGTTTAATGGGCTCGGGCCCCTCGTTGTCAACGACGCTGCCACCCTTATTACCTTTATTGAAGATCCTCCCGGTGTGCCTTTTTCGTATGTGAAGGTTGGCGGTGCCATATATCGCGGTCTGATTTCGGTTCACAATGGTAAGTTCGTTGCGACCTTTGTTGTTCCCAAGGATATCCTATACGCCGATTCGACGGCTCGTGGCAGGATGGTCGTGTATTTTTCAGACAATGCGCTGGAGGCGGTTGGATACACCAACAAAGTCTGGATCGGCGGCACTGACACCACTGTCACAAATGACGGGCAGGGCCCCAATATGTACATTTATCTTGATTCGCGTAGCTTCCGTTCGGGGGATCTGGTGAGCACTGAGCCGGTCATGTACGTAGATCTCAAAGACTCGAATGGCATCAATTCCTCGGCGATCGGCGTTGGCCACAGCATTGAGGCGTGGATCAATAACAGTTCACAGAGTAAAGATCTCACTGAATTTTATACAAGCAAGCTCGACGATTTTCGCGAAGGGACCGTGCAATACAAGTTGCAAGATCTCCCGCGTGGAAGAAACTCTTTGCGTGTACGAGGATGGGACACGTTTAATAATTCCACAACTGCCGAAACGTTTTTTGAAGTTACATCAAACGAACAACTGACTATTGCGGATGTTATGAACTACCCGAACCCATTTTCGCAGGGTACTTCATTCACCTTCCGGCAGAACCAATTGACTCCCCTTACAATCACGGTGAAAGTGTACACGCTTGCTGGCAGACAGATTCGATCGATCGAGACTTCATCCGCCGGTGAACCATTTATCCGTATTCCATGGGATGGAAGAGACCGCGATGGGGACATATTGGCGAATGGTGTGTATCTGTATAAGCTCATTGTGAAGACTTCGGATGGTCGATTTACAAGCGAGGCGCTTGGTAAACTCGCCGTCCTTAAATAACTCAACAGAGATTGCTCTTGAATATTATCATCAAACATCATCACATTTTGGGGAGGTCGTTTATTATGAAACCGTCATTTCATCTTGTTGCATTTGTATTGCTATTGGGGTGTTCACTGATACTTCCGGAGTTTGCTGCCGCGCAGGGAGAATCTGCGGTTCCCTTCCTGCTGATCGCGCCGAACTCTCGTGCCTCCGGCATCGGAGAAACCGGAACGGGATCGGTCGATGACGCATCGGCAATCTTCTGGAACCCGGCCGGACTTGCATTCCTTAACGGTCAGGAGGTCAGCATTACGCATGCTAACTGGCTTCCCCAGTTCCAGCAATCGGATTTGTTTTACGACTACCTGAACTACCGTCAAAGAATTGATGAAATCGGCGGCGTGATCGGTGCGAGCGTCACGTATTTGAATCTCGGCGAATTCACCGTTACGACAAACGATCCAACTCCGAGAGATAAATTCAAGGCATACGAGTTTGCGGTTACCGCTGGCTACGCAACGAGAGCATTTGATGACTTGGGAATTGGTATAAACTTACGTTATATCCACAGCTCTCTTTCGCCCATTGCCACTCTTGGCGCAGGCGGGAACAAGCCCGGAATTGCATCTACGATAAGCGTCGATTTGGCTCTTATGTACAGGCCTACTGTTCTTGATGTACCGCTCATCGGCGACGTCGGAAAAAGATTTAGTGCGGGCTTGAACCTCTCAAACATGGGCCCAAAGGTAACGTATATCAATGCCGACCAGGCAGATCCACTTCCGACAAACCTGCGGGTTGGATTTGGTTATAAGATTGTGGAAGATGAATATAATAGTCTCACGTATTCAATAGATTTCAGTCGGCTATTGATTCGGAAATACCCCACTCCCGATTCTACCGCCCTCGCTAACGGAGCAATTGCCAAGAAGCCGGACCCATTTTACAAAGCTATTTTTACTGCATGGGGCGATGGAAGCGGTTTGCGAAAGATCAATACAAGTATGGGAATGGAGTATTGGTATGGTGCGCCAAAACTCATAGCGCTGCGTTTCGGTCATTTCTTTGAGGACCCCTCATTTGGTAACCGTAACTTCTGGACGTTTGGCGCGGGAATCAGGTACGACATCTATGGGTTCGATTTCAGCTATATTTCAGCAGCCCAGAATCACCCTCTTTCTGATACGATTCGCTTTTCGCTTCTCATTGGCTGGGGAGAGCCTGAGTAAAAAAAACAATGAAGTCGGTAACATACTCTCTCTTTCTTCTCGCCCTTTCCGGTTCGTTGTTCGCTCAGCAGTTGAGTCATCCCGTGATGGCCTCACGGGATGATTCGTTTTTGGCGCCGCGTTCACATCAATTTTTTCCGGACACCATCAATATTCTTGCCGTTATGGTGCAGTTTCAGGTTGATGCTGACGGTCTCACCAGCGGGAACGGCCAATTCGTATTATCATCAGCCAGCGATTCCATTATTGATGCCCCACCGCGCAACAGGGAATATTTTCAAGATCATCTGACGTTTCTTGAGAACTATTTTCAAAAAACTTCAAAAAATAAACTTGTTGTTCGCTCAACAGTGGTGGACACCGTTCTTACGCTTCCGAGTGTAATGGCAGCGTACAGTCCCCCCAGAGGCGGATCAAATGTTGCCGCGGCGAACCTTGCAAAGGAAACATGGCAGAAGGTGGATTCATCCGGCACGGTTCCTGATTTTTCGAGATACAACTGCTTTGTGGTCTTCCATGCCGGCGTCGGGCGGGACATCGATCTTGTCTCGTTATTCGGCTATGATCCCACACCATACGACATTCCGTCGCTATATTTTGGATTGAATGCACTTCGTCAGTTTTATGGAACAGACTATGAAGGAATCCCGGTCAATGGTGGCTCGTTTCATATTACCAATTCTATTATCATGCCCGAAACAGAGAGCCGTAGCTTGCCGGCGGTTGGTGGGGGAGAAGTATTGCTGGAACTCGGTATTAACGGCTTACTCTGTGCGTCGGTAGGGAGTTACCTTGGCCTGCCGGATCTGTTTGATACCAATACGGGCCTCTCAGGGATCGGCCGTTTTGGGTTGATGGACGGCCAGTCAATTTTCAGCTTCTTTGGAGTGTTTCCTCCCGAGCCATCCGCGTGGGAAAAATACTGGCTTGGTTGGATTGAACCAATTGTTGTTTCACCCACAGATACGGTAATCTCACTTCCTGCCGTCTCACTTGCTGACACAGTGTACAGAGTGCCGATCAGTGCGCTGGAATATTTTCTTGTTGAAAACCGAAACAGAGACGCTTTGGGCGATACCGGCCAGACGATTACCTCGGTATTCAATGGCGTAACCCAGCAACGAACGTTTCGTCGCGACACAACACATTTCAATGCGTTCAACATCTCAGATCTTTCGGGAACAATTACCGATGTTGAAGATTTTGACTGGAGTTTGCCGGGAGGTGTCGACAACAACGGAACGTTCTTCGACGGGGGAGCGCTCATCTGGCATATCGATGAGGCCGTCATCAGAGAAAACATTCGCACGAATGGAGTAAATGCAAACCCTGAACGGCGCGGCGTTGATCTGGAAGAAGCTGATGGTTCGCAGGATATCGGACAAACGTACGGCTTTCTCGATCCGGGTTCCGGAAGTGAAGAGGGAACGCCGCTTGATTTCTGGTACCAGGGGAATGGATCGCCGGTATTCAAAAACATTTTTTCTTCGACAAGTTTCCCGAATAGCAACGGAAACGGCGGTGCAAACAGTCACATTACGATCAGTGGTTTTGGCGCTCGCGGACCGAGAATGAGTGCCAGGGTTTCTCGTGGGGACCCGCAAATCTCAGCACTCACCGGGTTCCCCAAAGAGACAGGCGTGATTCTGACCTCCCCATCTCTGACTATAGGTACGTCACAGATTTTTGTGGCAAGCAATGGAACACCCGTGACCCGGTACAGCACAAGTGGTGTGGTTCCATCCCCCCTTCCGGCAGAAGGAGAATTATTTTCCTGGAATAGTGACGGAACGTTGGGCAGAGAATTCGCTTTCACCGGACTGGCTGGCATCGGCTTTCTCAGTTCTCCCGCGGTTCGTGATCTCAACAACGATGGCTTCGAAGAGATCGTGGTACCGCAAGGGACCGTCCCCGATGCAACCGTGGGACCGGCGGCAATGCGCGCGTTTACCGATTCCGGCGGCAGTGGCTCCAATTATTTCTCAACGTCTACAGCTCGTGCTGCGGTCACCCCTCCTGTGATCGGAGATTCAGTCATTGCGTTCGGAGCAAAGCACGGTTGGACGTATTTTCTCCGGTTGGATGGCAGTATGATCGATAGTGTCCATGTGCCTCTCGACTCCTCTGGCGTTGTTTCCGGCATAAGTCGTTTCCTCGGTGGCAATCAGTTTGTGATAACTGCATCTGATGGCAGCGTGTTCCTGACTACGCGGTCGACGACAGGTGCAGGCAACGCACCCGAAAGTTTCAAGAATTTCGGGAATGCTGTCGTTGGGCCGGCGGCATCAGCACTTTTCGGACCGGCGTCCGCAGCAAGGATTGCCTTGGTCACTGCCGATGG